>CATPCK010000637.1 GCA_955652655.1 uncultured Ktedonobacteraceae bacterium
CTGGTGAACTGAGCATGATTTTCATGGTTTTTCACCCTTGACCACTGTTTAAGGGTTCTACTCGCTCATTAGTAAGACGATGGTGCTATGATTTTTTTTTATATAGATTTCTGGGGTAGGGTAGAACTCCGTTAGTGGAACATATCATTGGCCGTGGTGACTGTGTGATTCCTGGTGGAGAAGTAGGCCTTACACCACGGGCGAAAAAGGTGATTGAACTTTCCGTTGATGAAGCTCGTTGTCTCGATCATCACTCCGTTGGGACGGAGCATCTGCTGTTAGGACTCATACGCGAAGGTGAAGGCATTGCAGCGGGTGTACTGGAGAGCCAGGGAGTCAAGCTGGACCAGGCGCGTAGGGAGACGTTACGCGCGATTCGCCAGCTTCAAGAAAGCGAAACAGATGCAGCACACGAGAAAATTCTCACTAATTGGGGTGGGAATAGTACTAAAATAGGGCTTTACAGCAGTTAGTTTTAATGCTACCATTATCTTCTGCCACAAAAAAAACATTTGTATGCAAGAGCTTTTTCTGTCCTGGTGACTGCTATACTACAAAATATAAAACATATAAATCTGCTATCCGATACAGAATATTTCCGAAGAGGTAGTGCGCGTGAATGCGAAACAGATCTGGCAAACGACATTAGAGCGATTACAAGCTAGAGTTCAGCCAGCAGTTTTTACAACCTGGTTTCAGGGTACATACGCACATTCTTTTCAGGGCGGCATTTTTGTGGTGCACGTACCCACCACTTTTGCCAAGGCACACCTGGAGGGACGCTTCGCCGACATGACCCGCTCGATCCTCTTGGAAATCACTGGAGGTCCGGTAGAGATACAATTCGTAGTGGCAAAAGAGGCGCAATCTCCTCAAGACAGTGGGATGCCACCAATACATGCTGCGACAGGTAAAAGGCCATATCGCCTGCCCAAAAATAGCCCTGTCAAGTTGAAGCAGGATAAATATAGTTCGATTATCAGCGGGTTCGAAGAAACAGTGATTTCGCCCACCGTAATGAACTCTACCGCGCCAACTATATCTCGTCCAACGGCACATCGTAGTGCCGACAATCTTGAACTGAACCCAGGGAATTTTCAGGACTATGTTGAAACGCCAGAACAGGGACAAAAGAGACCTGGATCGATGTCGCGGAACGGGGAGGGGCTGTTAGTGCCACGCTATACCTTCGACGCTTTTATCGTCGGCAAATCCAATCAACTTGCACACGCGGCTTCGCTGGCAGTGGCAGAAAATCCAGGGCATATCTACAACCCGCTATTCTTCTATGGAGGCGTTGGCCTTGGCAAGACACACCTGCTGCAGGCAGTTGGTCACAAGGGTGAATCGGCCGGATTGAATGTGCTGTATGTGACCTCAGAAAAATTCACGAATGAGATCGTCAACGCGATTCGCTCTCAAAAAACGGCCGAGTTTCGCACAAAATATCGCCAGATTGATATTCTGCTCGTCGATGATATCCAGTTCATTGCCGGGAAAGAGGCCACAGAAGAGGAATTTTTCCACACGTTCAATACGCTCCATGATGCCAACAAGCAGATCGTTGTTACCAGCGACCGGCCGCCCAAAGCCATTCACAGCCTGCAGGACCGCCTGCGTTCGCGCTTCGAGTGGGGGCTGCTGGCAGATGTTCAGCCGCCAGAGTACGAGCATCGCCTGGCGATATTGCGCTCGAAAGCCGAATTGATGCGGTTCGCTATTCCGGCGTCGGTCATCGAGTATATTGCGCGCCCCGAATGTAGCAGCGTTCGAGAGCTCGAGGGTTCGCTTAACCGCGTCATCGCCTACGCTACACTGCACGATCAGCCACTCTCAGTCAGCGTGGCTGCCAGGGCACTCGAGCACCTGTATACAGCGAGCAAGCAAGTCTCTGTATTGACGATCGAAGAGATTATTGAAGGGGTCTGTCGTTACTACAATGTAGATGCGGAACGCCTACGGGGGAAACAGCGCGATCGCGAAATTGCCTGGCCACGCCAGGTTGCGATGTATGTGATGCGTGAGGAGACAAGCGCTTCGCTGCTACAGATCGGTAACGCGCTTGGTGGTCGTGACCACACAACTATCATTCATGGCTGGGAGAAAATCCAGGCCGAGATGAAGAGCAATGACCAGACCCGTCGTGAGGTCGCGCGGCTACTGGAGATGATCAGACAGGGGTAGCCTTCCCCTGTTCCATCCAAATTTCATGAGATTCGCACGTTGCATGGCTGCGAACTTTGATATAATAGATTGGGAACTAACTCTTAGTCACTTTCAGGAGCTTTTTTCATGCAACAACAGCAACAACAATTTTCCGAATTTGACCTGCTGGCAGCTTTCAGCGATGAAGCGAAGGCGGTTGCAGCGGAGACGAAACTGCATAAAGAGGGGTTCAGCGAGGAGGAAGTCTTTCGACTGGCGTCTGATGTGATAGCCAATGGGCAGTTCCGCGAACACGGCCCGAACAGGGATCGCAGTTCAGTGTTCTTACAGACGACGCGTTCAGGGCCAAACCCTGTCACTGTCGTCCTGCTGGCGGTTATCTGCGGACTGGTACTGGGTGGACTGATGCTGGCGGCACATTTCGCCTTTCCTCCTATACCGGAGCTTACAGGCGTAGTGGCGGGAGTGATAGTCGGTATCATCCTGGGGGCAGCGATAGGGCTGCTACGACGGGGCCGGGTACGTGGGGCAATAGGGCAGGATTTGACAAAGGCCAATACAAGCAGTAAAAAACCTGGGCAGGAAGAGAAGACGGTGGTAGCGGTGCGCTTACCTGATGCAGAGAATATTTCGCGCAGGTCGCGCGCACGCGCAATTCTGCTGACCAATGGGGGAAAGCTCGATAGAAGCGTCGGAAGAGAGTAAGCCTTCGGAGACCCCGCCCAAGGTTGACCGCAAGGGTCAACCCTACTATAGACGGTCCGATGCGCCGCATCGTGTATAGCCTGCAGAGTCTTATATTGCTTCTACCTGGTTCTGGATGCTGGTGTAGAGGCGATAATATCTTTCTTGCAGAGCAAGCAACTCTTCGTGCGTACCCTGTTCGATCACGCGCCCTTGCTCCAGAACCAGAATAGTATCCGCATTTTGAATGGTGCTGAGACGGTGTGCGATCACAATAGTAGTTCGACTCTGCATAAGCCGTTCCAATGCGTCCTGCACCAGGCGCTCACTTACATTATCCAGCGAGCTTGTTGCCTCGTCCAGGATCAAGATCCGTGGATCCCGCAACAGGGCTCGCGCAATGGCGATACGTTGTCTCTGCCCAACGGATAACTTCACCCCACGCTCCCCTACCAGCGTCTCATACCTCTGCGGTAACTTCTCGATGAACTCATCGGCATTTGCCGCCTGGGCCACCGCTTTGATCTCTTCTGGTGTCGCTCCCAACTTTCCATAGGCGATATTTTCACGAATTGTCGCGCTAAAGAGAACCGGCTCTTGAAGAACGATGCCAATCTGTTCGCGCAGGCTTTTGATCTGAACCTGGCTGATATCAAAGCCATCCAGCGTAATCCGTCCATGCTGGACATCGAAGAAACGTGGAATGAGATTGGCAATCGTTGTTTTTCCTGCTCCACTTGGACCGACCAGCGCTACTACCTGACCTGCTCTGGCCTCGAAAGAGACGCCGTGTAGTACCTGTCTCTGCCCATCATAACTGAAATCAACTTGCTCGAAGCGCAAGTGGCCCTGAACCTGAGGCAACGAACGCGCTCCTGGTACATCTTTGATATCAACCGTCTGATCGAGCAACACGAAAATGCGCTCTGCTGCTCCCAGGGCCATCTGAAACTGGCTGTACTGATTGCTGGCCGAGGTGAATGGCTGCGCGAGTATAAAGATGTAGATGACGGTCATTGCCAGGTCGCCGATGGTAAGGCTGCCGTTCATCACTGCGTTGCCAACAAACCAGAGGAATATGGCTACTCCGCCTAAGCCTAGCAAAATCGATAAAGCATTGGCGCTACCCATGATCCACGCACGCCTTCTTACCATACCAAATTGCTGCTGGGCCAGCGTATCGTAACGCTGTATCTCGTAGTCCTCCCGCGTGAATGCTTTCACGATCTTCTCGTTGCTAATCGTTTCTTCCAGCATCCTGGTAGCCTCGCTCAGTATCTCAAGTTGCTTTTTTAACGTTCGCCGGAGAAAGGTGCTTGAAAGCAGGAAGGGGAGTGTGAATAACACCACAAGCAGGATCACCCAGAGCGTTGCGGGGTTCAGTATGGAGTGTGTGTGTGAGGCCGGAATATGAATATGGAACTGGTTAAACTGGCTGAGCACAGTGGTCGGCCCTGCGATTATCACAATGACCCCAATGAGTACCGTAAAGATACTGGAGACGAAGCCCATGAGCGTATTGGTGACAGCATCGCGTATGAGCATCACATCGTTCGTGAGGCGGCTCAACAGGTCGCCAGTGTGGTTGTCCTGAAAGAAACTGAGCGATAATTGTTGGAGATGGCGATATAACTGAGTGCGCAAGTCGATCACAATTTTCTCACCAACTACGGTGCTCCAATAATTCTGCCAGAAGCTAAGGAGTGCCTGCGCGAGTACCAGACCAACCAGCAAAAGAATGATGCCGGGCAACACAGCCGTATTTTTCCCGACGATAACATTATCAATAGCAGTACCGACAAGAGCGGGATACAGGAGCGTAATTGAACTGGTGAGCGCTACGGCCACCATCAGGCCTGCCATTTGCCACCGGTATGGCTTTGCGAAGCCCAATAGTCGTCTGACGCGATATCGTGTGGGTTTTGCTGGTTCTTGATCTAGCATGCTTGCCCATTTGGGCAAAGCAATCTCAGTATCGTCCGCTGCACGGCTCACTATTTTTGACTCCTCTCATGTTGCTGGCTCTGCTATATCCTTCCATTGTCAGTACGTTGTATGAGTTATTGAAGTTGTATCACACATGAACAGGTGTCGAATGTGCGAACATGGGATGTATGAAATAATTGGAGGAGTGCGAACGGAAGGAGGGCCGATTCGTTGAGTGATTAGCTACAAACAATTCATACACCCTCGAATGTGCGTTGATTTGACAATGACCCGGCCAACATGATAGTATGACTTATACAAGTGATCATCCAGGATAATAGATAGTAGGAACTTACAACAATGTTTATAGGTGTTAGCATACAAGCAATTAATCCCGCCGCATGAGCGATCACGCCGGGCTTATGCGGCAGGAAGTGGCACAGGGTAGAGACCAGATTAGATGTCTGTTACCCCGACGAAGCATCTTGCTCACTGGCAGCTCACAAGCAGCTGAGTGAGTGTTTTTATGTTCGTTGCGTTTGGGCGACCCTTAGAGCCAGGGTAGCCTCCTGTTTCCTTCCTTCCTCAACTCTCACCTGCTGGCGTGTGTCGCCGGGCACCTCTCTGCTGATTGCCCCGTGTATAACGCACGCGCAGCCTTTAGACCATTTCATTCATGCACGAGAGTGTGCCCATCACCCATCTGATTGCGCCTGCCATTTTATGCAGTACTGCCATTGTCACCGGGGCGCAACTTCGCAGCCAAGCTCAATTTGATAGCAAAAATAGGAATACTACTACAAGGATCGAAGGATAAACCAGTTATGTTACAGGTTAATAACATTTCACTTTCATATGGGCCACGTCTCGTGCTGGATGATGTATCGTTCACAGTGGCGCCCGGGGAAAAAGCCGGGCTTATCGGGGTCAATGGCGCGGGCAAAAGCTCGCTTCTCAAAATAGTGGCGGGTATCCAGGAGGCCGACGGTGGTAAGGTAATGTTGCCGCGCAGTTTTGGCTACCTTTCACAGGATGTAGCGCATGAGACATCAGTGGCCGAAGGCATGACTGTCCGTGATTTCATTTTTAACAGCATCGGGCTTGATACAGCTATTCAAACGTATGAGGCACTGACAAATAAGATCGCGGAAGAGGCAAACGCGGCACATTTGCCAACGCTTTTAAAGCATTTTGAGCAGGCGCAGGATGCCCTTGACCGCCTGGGCTACTATGATGCTGATGCGCGGGCGGAGCAGCTGGTGGCGGGCTTGAAGCTGGGAGGGGTGACGCTCGATCGGCTGGTACAAACATTGAGCGGAGGTCAAAAGACGAAGCTGGCACTGGCGCGTCTGCTCTTCCAGGCTCCCGATCTCCTGCTGCTTGACGAGCCGACCAATTTCCTGGATGTAGAGGCTACGGAATGGCTGATGGACTTCCTGGCCAAGTATAGCGGGGCGCTGCTGATCATCTCGCACGACCTGGATCTGCTTGATCGCAGTATCAATAAAGTGCTGCGTCTCAACGAGTTTACGCATAAACTGGAAGAGTACCGGGGGAACTACAGCAGCTATCTCACGCAGGTAGGAGACGTTCTGGCCCTGATGGAGCGCACAAAGACACAACAGGAACGCGAAATCGCACGGCTGCGTAAGACTTCTGAGAAACTGCGAGGATACGGCGCAACGCGCGTAAGCCAGCGCATCAATGTAGATAAGCGTATCGCTACGCTTGAAACAAGTAAACCTCACGTACCGCAGGCCAGTCGACGGATTAAGATTGACTTTCCTGTGCGCCAGCAGAGCGGGCAGATCGTCCTGCGTGCAGAGCGACTCGCAAAGCGGTACGGCACGAAGGAGATCTTTCGCAACATCAGCTTTCAGGTCGAGCGAGGACAGCGTCTTGTAGTAGTCGGGCTGAATGGCGCGGGAAAAACCACGCTCTTACGCACGCTGCTGGGCATCACGCCTTTAGATACGGGCACGGTGACGATGGGCGATCGCGTACGCCTGGGCTATTACGCGCAGGAGAACGAGGGGCTGGACTACGACAACACGCTCTTAAGTGAGGCAACAGAGGTGCTGCCAGCAGATCCCAAACGGGTACGCGGTATACTGGGGCGCTTCTTATTCAGTGGCAGCAGGGTGTTTCAGGAGGTGGGCACGCTGAGCGGCGGTGAGAAGACACGGCTGGCGCTGGCAAAAATGGTGCTGGATGGTCCCAACCTGCTGGTGCTCGACGAGCCTACGACTCACCTTGATGTGCTGTCGCGCAATATCATTGGTGAGGCGCTGGGCAACTACAACGGTACGATCATTGCTGTGACGCACGATATCGATTTTGTGCGCTACCTGCAACCCGATACGCTACTGCTGATGCCGGAAGGGCGCATCTTGCTGTATAAGACGGAGCATGACGAGTTGTTGAAAAGGGCGTGACATCCTCCCCCGACTAAAGCGCGGGGGCTTCCTCTCATCACTGAGAGGCTTTCCTGCTTCGCTGAGGCTTGCCAGGCTTGGTTTTCACCGCACCTGGTCTTACAGCTTCTCCACAGGCAGCAACCGCGAGTCCCGCGGCCAAGATGTTCTTTGCAGCATTGATATCACGGTCATGGACAACGCCACATTCAGGGCACGTCCAACCGCGCACATCAAGCGTTAAGGAGTCGAGAATATGACCACAGTCAAAGCAGCGTTTGGAGGATGGGTACCACTTGTCAATCTTGACAATGGTACGGCTATACCACTCTGCTTTGTATTCCAACTGTCTGATGAATTCACTCCATCCCACATCCGAGATGGCCTTAGCCAGGCAGTGGTTCTGGACCATGTTCTTGACTTGCAGGCTCTCAAGGCATACGACTTGGTTTTCGCGTATGATCTTTGTCGAGAGTTTGTGTTGATAGTCTCGTCTTCTTTCAGCAATCTTCTTATGGACACGAGCAACTTTGAGACGTGCCTTGTTCCGGTTCTTGGAACCCTTTTTCTTCTTGGCATGACAGCGTTGGGCTCGTGCCAACTTCTTTTCATCCTTGGCAAAGAATTTAGGGTTCCCGTGCATATGACCATCAGAGGTGATGACCATGGACTTCAAGCCCAGATCAAGACCAACCATCGAAGGTGTGACTGGAAGCGCCTTGATGTCCTCTTCTACCAGAATGGAGACAAAATAGCGCTCGGATTCATCTTTGGTGATGGTGACACTGCTTGGTTTACACCCATCGGGCAAGGGGCGATGCCAAACAATGGAAAGAGGGGCATCCATCTTGGCAAGAGTGAGAGCCTGTCTATTCCAGGTAAACGCATTGCTTGCATAGGTAGCGGATTGCTGGTGACGCTTCTTTTTGAAGGTGGGATAGTCAGCGCGCCCTTCAAAGAAGTTGCGAAAGGCTTTATCAAGATGTCTGAGAGCTTGTTGGAGCGGAACAGAAGAAACCTCATTCAGCCACAACGTCTCTTCTTGCTTCTTCAGCATGACCAGGCGTTGCGCGGTTCCTTCGTAGTACAAACGCTCACCACGTTGGTAGTAAGCATCCGTGCGTTGTCGCAATGCCCAGTTATAGACGTAGCGACAACATCCGAAGGTTTGCGCCAGTGTGCGCTTTTGTTCATCACTTGGATAGAAGCGATACTTGTAGGCTTTCTTCTGGTTCATGCTTCACAGTAGAGCATATACGCTGTAAAGTGTCAAACAGTCTCCCAACCCATCGCGCCCCGTAAGGTAGGCTAAAAGACGGGGGTTTTACGGGCCGTTAGATAACAGCATCATTTGGAGTGAAATATGTCAGAACAATCTATACGCAACACAGGCGCTGACAATCAGTCGAGTACCCTACTTTCTCGTGCGCCGCAGCGCGCTATGCTGGTGGGGGTCGATATGCCGGGGACTGACTGGCCGGTTGAAGAATCGTTAGACGAACTGGCGCAACTGGCAGCAACAGCGGGAGTTGTCTGCGTCGATCGTGTCACACAAAAACTGGCCCGTCCCCACCCGGGAACGCTGCTCGGTTCTGGAAAAGTGCAGGAAATCGCAGAGCTGGTACGCTTTCACGATTGCGACGGCGTGATTTTTGATCTTGAACTAACGCCGGGGCAGCATCGCACATTGGAGAGGGAGTTGGAAACGCAGGTACTCGACCGTACCGCGTTGATCCTGATCATCTTTGGGCAGCGCGCGCAGACAAAGGAGGGTCGTTTACAGGTTGAGATGGCACAGATCGAATATGATCTGCCGCGCCTGGCTCGCCAATGGTCGCACCTCTCGCGCCAGAAAGGGAGTGTGCAGCAGCGTGGTGAAGGCGAGAAACAGATCGAAGTCGACCGCCGCATGCTGAGGCGTGAGAAAGAACAACTTCAGGAAGACCTGGAGCACGTGCGCGCTCAGCGGCAGCTGCACCGCGACCGGCGAAAAGACGTAGGAGCGCCGGTAGTGGCGCTGGTTGGCTACACGAACGCGGGCAAGTCCACGTTACTCAATCGCTTAGCCAGTACGAGCAGTACAAACAGTACAAGCAGCCTGGCGGAGGATAAGCTCTTCGCCACGCTTGACCCGATGACGCGGCGGGTACGTCTGACGGGTGGCCAGGAATTTCTTCTGACTGATACTGTAGGGTTTGTACAACGCCTGCCAACGGTGCTGGTGGCGGCCTTTCGTGCTACGCTGGAGGAGGTGGCCGAGGCAGATCTGCTCGTGCACGTTGTCGATGCATCAAGTCCACACATGCTCAACCAGATCAAGGCTGTCGAGCAGGTATTGGAAGAGATTGGCGCGGGAGGATGCCCTATGATCGTTGCGCTGAACAAGGCAGATCTGCTCTCTTCAGATATCATACAAATTGCGGGCATTGCCACGGAACTCCCAGCAGTGCGAGTGTCAGCGCTGAATGGGACTGGGATGGATGAACTGCTGCGCTGTATCAGTGACAATCTCGTGTTGCAGTTTGATGCGCTCGATGTAGTGATTCCCTACGAACGGGGAGAGCTAGTGGCGCAATTCCACCAGTTTGGCATGATTGAGGAGGAATGTTACGAGGCAAACGGCACGCACATGCGCGGGCACATGCCCAAAAATCACAGTGGGCCACTCCTGGCATTTCAATGGAGATTCATCGAAGATGAAGCCGAAAGTTGTCAGAATTTACTCGGAAAACAATGATTTCCAGTATATTGAAACGCTGCGTAGGAGACGAGAAAAGCGGCAGAGGAGGAATAAAAGATAGAGAGGCAATTCCTCTTCAAAAGAAGAAAACGCGAAACTTCAGCGCGCCGCGAATGCGCCAGAAAATTGCGACGGGTGGGATCAAAACAGAGGTAACGAGCATTTCCGCTTTGTGGAACGGGTGAGAAGACGTGTGTTGTAGCCGGCTCAAGCAGAAGCGCCCGGTTAAAAGCAACCATAGGCAGGCAGCAATAAAGGCAAGGCGCTCGTGCCTGCTGAATATCCCCAGCATAAACGCAAGGAGCGAACCAAGGATGCCGTAGTAGTGCAAGGGAGGGGTTGCCTGTATTTCCTGGCGGTACAGCCGCGGATGTTTCTTATACAGAAGGGCATTGAACATGCTTTTGCGCTGCTGTCTCAGGCTGATCCCCCATTGTGCAGGCCGCAGGGGATGAATTACGATGGCATCGGAAGCGTGAACGAAGGGGCAGGAGAGGGTATTCTCAGCGATTTTACCCGGCTCGCATGGCTGATCACTGGCTACGTCGCCAAAGCGCCGCCAGAGCGTGAAAATGAGATCGCTGTCCTCTCTCCAGGCCGAGGTGAAGTTCTCATCAAAGCCACCGATGGCCTCCAGGCAAGAGCGGCGATAGAAGCAGTTGGCCGTGACAAACTCGGCATTAGCGAGCTGTGCCGCATTGCGCTCGTAATCTGTCGGGATTCGCTCTATGGGTACTATGAGTCGCCCTGATACACCAAGGATGCCGTCAGTAAAGGCAGCCATGCCGGCGCTTAACCAGCCAGGAGTGGGTATGCAGTCATCATCGGTAAAGGCAATGATTTCACCTGTGGCAGCTCGCCAACCAGCATTGCGCGCAGCAGCAGGGCCGTGATTGCCTATAACCGGCATGTAGCGCAGGGTATGGCGAGGATAGGGGCGCGTTCTGCCCTTTGTCCAGGACTCCACCACCTGCCTTGTCTCAGCACAGGCAGCATCATCAGCAATGATGACCTCGTAAGCCTGTGCATCATAGTCCTGGGCCATCAACGCAGCCAGGCAGCGTATGAGCATTTCAGGGCGCTTGAAGGTTGGCACAACAACCGAAACATGAACGCCACGCTTACTTTTCGACATCATAGGTGTTTCGACGGCTTCTCTAAGAGGAACGAACCAATGACCAGCGCATCAAGCGGTGACGTCCAGAAGCACTCAATCGCGTCGCGAGGCGTACAGACAATTGGCTCACCACGAGTATTGAACGATGTATTGACGAGGACAGGTACACCTGTGCGCGCTTGAAATGCCTTGATAAGGTCGTAATAGAGGGGATGCTGCCGCCGGTTGATCGTCTGGATACGGGCCGTGCCATCCACGTGTCTCACTGCCGGGATACAATCGGCTTTATCTGGCAGGACATCGTAGATAAAGAGCATGAATGGGGACTCACCGGCATGAGCAAACCAGTTAGAGGCCTCCTCTTCAAGCACGACTGGAGCTACTGGCCGGAAATCTTCGCGGTCCTTGATTTCATTGAGTCGAGCCTGCATAGTCGAGGAGATCGGCGAGGCCAGGATCGAGCGAGCGCCCAATGCCCGCGGGCCAAATTCCAGGCGGTGTTGAAACCAGCCAATGATCTTATCCTGTGCCAGGATGTCTGCTGCTTCCTCCGCAATGGCGTTCAAGCACCGGTAGGGCAGTTTTGACCAGCGCAGAAATTGCTCAATTTCATCATCGCTATACGCAGGGCCCAGAAACGCGTGATCCATCTGATAACAGCGCTCGTTATCGCCTATCCCTCGACGCTCCAGGGCATCGATCCAGAGCGCGGCCCCCAGAGCCGTACCGGCATCACCTGCCGCCGGTTGCACCCAGACCTGTTTGAAAGGGCCCCTATCACGCACCCTGGCGTTCATTACACAGTTGAGAGCAACGCCACCAGCCATACACAGGTAATCACTCCGTGTAGCCTCGTAGAGCCAGTCAGTAATGTGCAAGACGGTCTCTTCCAGCACTACCTGCAGCGAGTGGGCAATGTCATAATGGCGCTGTTCTAATGGGCCGCCCCTACTACGCGCCGGACCAAAATGTTCTTCAAGTTTGAGGGGCTGAATGGTATACTGGCCGTTGGTACCAATGTGTACAACGTCGCGGAAATCAGCGAGGTAGCGCGGCTTCCCAAACGAAGCGAGGGCCATCACTTTGTATTCGTCTGAGGAAGGAAGAAAACCAAG
>CATPCK010000638.1 GCA_955652655.1 uncultured Ktedonobacteraceae bacterium
ACAAAATACGTATAGTATGACGCTGCTTGATGGCCCGCCACTCACCCCTGCATGTTCCTCTCCGCGTGTTCCAGTGGAGTCACCGTGACCTTCCATGCCGTGCCAGAAGCGTCTTTGGTATGCTCAGCTTTGCGAGGTTGGTCAGCGCTGATACTATCTTGCACAACTTGCAGGATTGCCTGGTCATGGACAACCTGGTCCAATCTGAGGCCCTGCATTGGTTCAGCCGGCTCGAGTAGCTGGACGGAAAGTTGATTATAAAAACAGATGGACTGGTTGCGATCAATGATGATTACCGGCCACGGCGCTGCCTCTAGCAGTTCATAGAAGAAATGTTGGTAATCGATGGTGGTGCTATCGGACACCGGGATCACCTCTCGCTATTTCGCCCCTGGCTCCTCCTGCCTGCTGGCGGATGGTGGCGCTGGAACCTCTGTTATACGTGTGAACATTTCTACATAATTACCTGAAGCGTTCTGCGACACTGCTTCTTCCACTGATGCAGCCCTTTGCTCGCCGCCAGGTTGGTGCAGACGCGCCATTATATAACTATCAATATAACTGCCACCACGGAAAGCGTCAAGACGTTTCCGCCCTTCAATTTCAAAATCAAATTGCTTGTACACATGAATGGCGCGTTCATTGTCCGTATAGACATCCACTTCCAGCCGTACCAGGTTCAACCAGTTATCCGCGAGATCGATCACCGTCAGCAGCAGCATTTTGCCAATGCCCTGCCCCTGGTATTTATCATGAACGGCCATATCGATATCCCCGACATGGCTCTCCCTGCCAGTTCCGGCACGCATATTGATGATACCCGCGACCTTCCCTTGCACATCGGCCACAAAAACATGCATCCGTTCATCGTAAACCCAGTTCTCGACAGTTTTGTGCCAGCTATCGATAGATGTCGAGGGGAGCAGAGATGTACCCCAGAGAACATTGGGCATGTGCATCAGTTCGTGGATATCGCCGCCATCGGTAAGGCGCAGAGGGCGTATAGTGATACGTGTCTGGCTCATCAGATGTTCTCCTGTCAAATAGTGAGCAGCGCTTAAAATAATAAAAAGCCACCAGCCTGGGTGGCCTTTATAGTGCGGCTCCGCTTCCTAAGTAGTAGTTTACCACATGAAATGGAGCAATAACAATTTTGGCGCATCAATTCAGATAGTGGCGAATAAACTGGGCTGGAAAGCTGTTCAATCATCACGTATAATAGACAAGTAAATTTTACTTTAGCTGCATCCGTTCTGGTATTTCATGCCCCAGGCGTTTTAGTGACCGGCGACGCCAACTCGAAAGGAGAGGAACAATGGAACTTGCATGGAAGGTTGAAGCAGGCAGTAAAGTCAAGTTGAAGGACTATGATCCAAACTATATTGATAAGCATACCGATCCCGTATCAGCAAGGGCAGAACTGGCAATACTCGGTGCGGAACTCGGTGAGTTACAGGAGTTGTTGGCGGCAGCACAGTATCATAGCCTGCTCGTGGCGCTGCAGGGCATGGACACGAGCGGCAAGGATGGTACGATTCGCCATGTCTTCTCGCAAGTCAATCCCCAGGGATGCGAGGTGCGTTCGTTTAAAGCGCCTACAAGCAGGGAACAGGCCCATGATTTCCTCTGGCGTATCCATCGGGGCACCCCAGGGGGGGGTATCATAACTATTTTTAATCGCTCACACTATGAGGATGTTTTGGTAGTGCGCGTGCATAACCTGGTGCCAGAAAAGATCTGGAGTCGACGGTACACAGCAATAAACAACTTTGAGCGCTTGCTCGCACAGAGTGGCATGATTATCCTGAAGTTCTACTTGCACATCAGCAATGAGGAGCAGGAAAAACGCTTACTTGCCCGTCAGAAGGATAAAACCAAAGCATGGAAACTCTCCGCTGCCGATTGGGCCGAGCGTAAATACTGGGGTGCTTATCAAGAAGCCTATGAAGACGCGCTCTCCAGGTGCAGTACGGACGAAGCTCCCTGGTATATCGTGCCTGCGAACAAGAAATGGTCGCGCGATTTGCTGGTGGCACGCACCCTCGTTCACACCATGCGTCAGTATAAAGATCAATTGTTGGACAAATTAGTAGTGCGTGGAGAGCAAGAACTGGCGCGTATCGAGCAGATTCAGAAGCCGGCAGGATGACCACGCCAGCACAACCGCCGGCGCAAGAAGACGATATCGAGAGAGGAGAAGGACTATGCAACTCGCATGGAGAGTTGAAGCAGGCAGTAAAGTTAAGTTGCAGGACTATGATCCAGACTATGTTGATGAGCATACCGATCCCGCATTAGCAAAGGCCGAGCTGGCAATACTCGGTGCGGAACTCAGTGAGTTACAGGAATTGTTGGCTGCGGCACAGCATCATAGCTTGCTCGTGGTGCTGCAAGGCATGGATGCGAGTGGCAAGGCTGATACGATTTTCCAGGTCCTCTCGCACGTCAATCCCCAGGGATGCGAGGTGCATGCGTTTAAGGCGCCTACACTCAGGGAACTGGCCCATGATTTCCTCTGGCGTGTCCACCGGGTCACCCCAGGGAGGGGTGTCATAACTATTTTTAATCGCTCACACTATGAGGATGTGCTGGTAGTGCGCGTGCATAACCTGGTGCCAGAAAAGGGCTGGAGTCAATATTACGCAGCCATTAACGACTTTGAGGACTTGCTCACCCAGGATGACACGATTCTTCTGAAGTTCTACTTGCATATGAGCAACGAGGAGCAGGAAAGACGCTTACTCGCCCGCCAGGTGGATAAAACTGACGCATGGAAACTCTCTACTGCCGATTGGGCTGAGCGGAAATACTGGGACGCTTATCAAGAAGCCTATGAAGATGCGCTCTCCAGGTGTAGTACGGATGAAGCTCCCTGGTATATCGTGCCTGCGAACAAGAAATGGTATCGCAATCTGCTGGTGGCACGCACCCTCGTTGACACCCTGCGTCCATACAAGGCTCAATGGCTGGACAAATTAGTAGTGCGTGGAAAGCAAGAACTGGCACGTATAGAGAA
>CATPCK010000639.1 GCA_955652655.1 uncultured Ktedonobacteraceae bacterium
CATGGAGAACATGGGTCGTGGCTCTATTGCGTCATGCCCTATATTGAGGGTGGTACGCTGCGCGAACGTCTAGCGAAGGGCCCTCTCAGCCAGCAAGAAGCAGGGGAGATACTGGCACAGATCGCTTCGGCAGTGCAATTTGCTCATGACCATGGCATTCTCCATCGCGATATAAAGCCGTCAAATATTTTGCTGAAGGATAAGCGGCATGTCTACCTGGCGGATTTCGGGTTGGCTAAAGGTGTAGAGGAGGTTAGCGAGCTTACGCTTACAGGGTGCTTGATAGGAACCCCTGAATATATGGCTCCTGAGCTGGCTGAAAGGCCTGCTACCACGAGCAGCGATATTTATGCGCTGGGTGTTGTGCTATACCAAATGTTGACGGGGAGTTTGCCCTTTAAGGCAAGCACACCCATGGCAGTCTACTACAAACATATCCAGGAGCGACCTCTAGCGCCATCGCGACTCAACCCGGCTATCTCTCCACAGGTGGAGCAGGTTGTTTTATGGGCACTGGCAAAGAATCCGCAAGACCGTTTTAAGTCGGCGCAAGAAATGGCGGAGGCTTACGCGCAGGCGCTCGATGCCACCGTCAGCACGAAGCACACGAAAATGATGCTACTAGAAGCGGCTAATCCCACACCAATTGATCTGAAGCTTGCCGCTCCGACGCTGCGAATAATACCTGTGGAGCAGACGATAAAGCCGCGTCGTCACTTTCACGCGGTGCTTATCGCAGTAGCAGCTGTCTTTTTCCTGGTGATGGTACCCATGGCGCTGGGCTTCACACTCCACCCCAACGGCATGTCAATGTCAATCCAGGCATCCGTGGTACGAGGGGCAAGCGCTGAATTCACGGGTCTGCTGCAGGTAAAACAGGTAAAACAGGTGAGCACAAAAACTCCAGTACACAATGTGGTTCATCATTCTTACCAACGATCGGGAAATGGTCATCGGCAGGGCCAGGAGGATGGCGGAGAAGGAGGTGAAGATGGTGGCCATGGCCACCATCATAAACATGGGGGCGGGGATTAATCTGGTTGGCTACCAATCCGGGACACTTGCTCCTTCCTATCCCTGGATATTTATAGTGGTCTACGACAGAGCAAGAACAATCCCTACCCCCATATTTCTGAACGTTATCTCGTGGATATCCCTGCATATACCTCATATTGACATTAAATATAATAGATGCCTATACTGCCTAAAGAAGAGCGCTCATCCATGATTGACCATACTCACCAGGTGAACAAAAGAAATGAAAAAGTTATGCCCGGATTAGCAGGAACATCTTTAGGCCGTTATTACATCAAGGAGCGATTGGGTTGGGGTGGTATGTCTGAGGTTTACCTGGCGTGGGATGAACAAATGCAGCGCGAGGTAGCCCTCAAAATAGTGAGCAGCACCCATGTCGACTATATCGAGCGTTTTCATCGCGAGGCCGAGGCAATCAGCAACTTGCATCATGCTCATATCCTGCCTGCTTTAGATTATGGTGAGCAGGAACCCTGGCATTACCTGGTTATGCCCTATATAGGACATGGCACGTTGCGTGATCGTCTTGTCAATAGCCCCCTCACCCTTGAGGAGACGGGAGCGCTACTCGAACAGATCGCCGAGGCGCTACAGTTTGCCCATGATCAAGGGATTATCCATCGCGATATCAAGCCTTCAAATATTCTGATGCGCGATGATCACTATGTCTACCTGGCAGATTTCGGACTCGCGAAGACGCTTGAAGGGGGAAGTACCATTACGCAAACGGGCAATTTGCTAGGTACACCAGAATATATGGCGCCCGAACTGGCCGAAGGCCCCGCTACTACCAGTAGCGACCTGTACGCGTTGGGCATATTGCTGTATCAAATGGTGACCGGGCAATTACCCTTTAGTGGCGAAACGCCGATCGCTGTGTACTGGAAGCAGCTGCAAGATTTGCCTAAGCGACCCTCTCATGTCAACCCTGCTGTTCCACCCGCGATTGAGCAGGTCATTATGAAGGCATTAGACAAGAAACCCCCGCGCCGCTATCAAAGCGCGAAAGAGTTGGCCGAGGCATATATTCACGCGCTGACATTTCCTAACGAGCTTGTAAAAGAGAACGTGTCACCTCCATCGTTCTATAGCACCACGTCAATGAACGGGGGATCAGCATCGGCATCAGCAGGATCGGTAGCCCATGTCACCGCGCAGAGAGAAAAGCTAGTTCTCCCCAATGACCCACTGGTAGCACCTTCAGCTGTACCCCAGAGGAGAAGAAGGTTGTTGAGGCGACGTGGCAGCCGCGCGGCACCTCTTCCTCCATATCCAGCAGAGCCGGTGGTTCCGGCTGTGGCTCGGCAGAGAGTGCATGCTTCTCAGCCGAAAGTTCAGTTACCGAGCAGGCGCAGGCGCATCCTATACCGGCGCCGGAACCGTGTTTTGATTAGTCTTATGGTGGTGCTGGTGATGCTTTTGCTGGTGGCTGTAGTGATTCTGACGCTGGCTTATATTTACAAGTAGTGATCTGTTTTGATTGCGGCTTCGCGACAAGTCGCTCACCACATTTTTTGAGTAACATGAGTCATCCCGAATTTTTGCTGAAGTGGGGATCTTAGGGACCTGTAGGGGCGGGAGAGGTGAGGAAGGGAGTGGGGACGCTTGCGTCGCCCATCGTCCATTGCTTGCCTCGGTGCCTCTAATTGGGCGACGCAAGCG
>CATPCK010000640.1 GCA_955652655.1 uncultured Ktedonobacteraceae bacterium
CACCTATCATCACGACAACTCTCGCGCCGGTTACGTGGCAGGAGCGCTCGATCCTCAGAGGCTCACAGAGGCATGGAACGTACACCTGGACGGGTCCGTGTACGCCGAACCACTGGTCATCGGCGGACATGTACTGGTCGCTACCGAGAACGACTCGCTGTACTCTCTCAATGCTGGCAATGGGCAGGTGCTCTGGCGCACCAACGTTGGAACGCCGATTCCACTCTCCCAACTTCCTTGCGGGAATATCGATCCACTTGGTATCACCGGCACGCCCGTCTATGACCCGGCGACCAACCTGGTTTTCGCCGTCGCAGAGACCAGCGGACCCTCTCACATACTGGTGGGCATCGATGCCAGTAGCGGTAGGGTGCGCATACGCCGCCCGCTAGAACCTATGGATGGGGACATCAGGACACACCAGCAGCGTGCTGCCCTCGCACTGTCACAGGGCATGGTCTACGTCGCTTATGGCGGCCTCGATGGTGATTGTGGCAACTACCATGGCTGGGTGATCGCCTCTCGCACCGATGGCCGAGGAGCCTTGCTCTCCTACCGAGTTCCGACACAGCGCGAGGGTGGCATATGGGCGCCCTCGGGTCCGGCTGTGGACGCGGCGGGACACATTTACGTCGCCGTCGGCAACGGCGCGGCGACCGGGGGAACCTGGGACAAGACTGATTCCATTCTGCGTTTGTCGCCGACGCTGCAATACGAGGATGGCTTTGCTCCCCAGCAGTGGCCGCAAGACAACGCAGGGGATGCTGACCTCGGCTCAATGGGTCCGCTGCTGTTACCGGGAGGATTGGTCTTTGCCGACGGCAAGTCCGGCCTCGGCTACCTGCTCCACGCGAACGCGCTGGGTGGCGTCGGAGGGCAAGCTCAGGTTACCTCTATTTGCAGCTCCTTTGGCGGCTCGGCCGCGCTTGGCTCGCACCTGTTCGTGCCCTGCACAAATGGACTGCTGGAAGTTGTGGTCGGCCCCGGTACGCGAATCACACTCGGTTGGCACGCACAGGGACAGATAAACGGCTCACCCATTGTCGGCGGCCACACCATTTATAGCCTTGACCGCAATGGGACGCTCTATGCACTCAATAGCGACAATGGCACCGTGATCGCTTCACGGTCTGTGGGTGCGACCTCACGCTTCGCAACGCCAACGCTTTCCAGTGGACATGTCTATGTGGGCACCATGACAGGCATCGTCGCAGTCAGTATTGCGTGAGGCTCTATTCCCTCACGTCGCGTTGACACGCCAGAACGACAGCCACCGCAGCGAAGATGCTTCAAACATCATCCGCTACCGACAAGCCTGCTCCAGGGCCAGGACAAAGTCGTGCGCGCTGGCAAAGCGCTGCTCCGGTTCTTTGGCAAGCGCCTTGAACACCACCTCCTCAAGGGCTGGAGGGAGTTCAGGTGCCTGCTCGAGCATGGAGGATGGGGGGTATGAGAGATGCTGCCCGATGATTTCAAGCGGAGCACCACTGAAGGGCGGCCTTCCACAAAGCCACTCGTAGGTCATCACGCCCAGAGCATACTGGTCACTAGCCTGATGGGGCTTGCCCTGTATTTGTTCGGGCGCCATATAGGAAATGGCTTCCACGACAGCTTCCGCGAGTACCTGTGTTCTCATAATCATGGTATGATGCGCCAGAAAAGCGTGGCTGAAGTCGCTCAGGACGATTGCGTCATCAGGGTCAAGCACGAGGCTTCCCGGGTGGATATTGCGGTGGATGAGGTTGTGCTGGTCATGGACATAGCGCAAAGCAGAGGCTACATGCTTGAGATACGTAACAATCGTCTCAAGAGCCAGGCGAGCGCCGGGAGGATGCCGCTGGCGCAATGTTTCATAGGAGGGAGAGTCCATCACAATAAAGGGGAGACCGCCTTCCACAGCAGCATCGAGGACACGCAAGATGTGGGGGTGGTCGAGGCCAGACAGGAGTTGCACCTCTCGCAGAAATTCTTCGTGATCTTCATCCGATAAGACCGCACGAAAGACCCTCAGCACAACGCGGTTGTTGACGGTGAGATGCTCGCCTAGATAAACATCGGCAAAGCCTCGCTGTGCCAGGAGACGGAGCAGGCGATACTCGCCCAATTGTTGTCCTACGCGGTCGCTTCTATGGTCATACATGATCGTTTCCTTTGCCAGGCCACACTCCTGGGAAATCCTTACACTGCTTCCCTGAGTAGGTTACACGATTGCTTTCCTGGTTTCTGCGACGATATAATCGACGACATCTTCCATGCGTTCACTGCGCTGGTAGGCAGCTCGTTGGCGCATGGCTCCATTGCCGTGCTGTAACGTTTCGTGTACCAATGAGGCAACCTCCTCCCAGTTTTCCTCAGCTTCCAGCGCCGGACGTACAGCGTTGAGCATCTTCTCCATCATGGCTGCAGCCGGGAGCGAGCGTTGAGCCACTACATCAATCAGGTCGCTACTTATGCCATAACGGGCTGCCCGCCAGTGAGATACCCGCAGCAGTTCAGGGCGGACGACTTGTAGGGGATC
>CATPCK010000641.1 GCA_955652655.1 uncultured Ktedonobacteraceae bacterium
AATATGGTCGGTTAAATTCGGATCAGGGTAGAGCACTGGATCAGCGTATATGTCGGAGTCACCAATCTCGGCCTGATGATTGGCGGCCGCATTCAGTCCCGTGATACTTCCTCCACCCTTCGCAGCCACCTGTACGGCAGGATGGAGTCGATGGAACAGATCAGCCGCTTTCGCAGCCAGCGGTAAAAGTGCGGTCGACCCGACGATACGGATATTTCCACTGATGTCTCCGCTAGTGTTATGTGAAGTCGACGCTCCATTGCTCCCGCCAAATGTTCCGCACCCGATCAGCAGGAGAGCGAGAGTAAGCAGCGTAACAGAGATGGTTGAGCGCCGTAACCTCCCCAAAACGCCTGTCCATGTCGCTCCATCCTTTGGAGCGTGGAAGCGCAGATAGCTTGAAAGAACATGCACGGAATTCATCTCCTTACTCGGATTACTGTGCAATGCATCAGCCGAATGAAAAAGTTGCCTCCTTACTCCAACACCCTACCAAGCGATTCGTTCGAAACTACTTTGAGAAAATATAACAAACGATGCCCCTCAAGAGACCTTAATAGTATAGCAGAGGTTGATGTGTTACTTACAACGTACCAGGCTTATTACTTACTAATCGTGCAACTGAAGCAGTACTTTTAGGCTAAGCTGGTAAAGACTCTACTGGCGAGTGGAGAACGAGTGCAACACAGCTGCGTTGGCCCGAACAGGGCGACCACAAGGGATTAATACCGCTTGAATACGTGCAATGAAGAGTAAGGTGGAGGGAATAAGGGCAGGGCGTAGGGGCGCAATTGAAGCCGAGGAATTATAACCTGCCGGCGAACTACGTCAGTACGCTGGAAAGCTGAAATGGTGGTTGTTTTAGTACTCAATCGGCCCATCAAGCGCTTCACCTAGCTCAGAGGTAGCCTTGATGTACTTCCCCGCCTGCTCATTGAGGTACTGCTTAACGCCCTGTATCCGCTCTAAAAGTCTCAAGTGTCCATGTGCATGAGCAAGTAGGGTAGCTTCTTTAGCGAGTTTAAGCCCTTCTTTGAGTTCTCCGCCGCGTATCAATGCTTCTGATCTTGAGGCTTTTAATACTATTTCCCATCGTTTCGTTTTCGGTAATGCCTCGTTTGCCAGATCAAGATACTTTAAGCCCAGGTTCATGTCTCCCAAACGGCTATAGCTCTTCCCATACTCCTCATAGACAGTCCCAAGACTGTAAGAACCGCCTGTAGTGCCACCCTGTACCTGATGTGCTAATTCTTCAGATATCTTTATCTCCCTGTCGAACCCCTTTAAGTCTTTACCTATCAAGTATACCCTGGAAAGCAACTGAGCATTGTTGCCTCTTGAGGCCAAATCAGCCTCGGGTGTGTTATCGCGTGTCCCTTCCAGGTATTGCATGGCCTTGTATACGTCGCCTTTTCTGCGCAGCATATCGCCGTGGTAAGTAAGCGCGATATTCAACAGCGTTTGGTCGTTAATGCTCCGCGCCATCTCCTCCATCTCCTGAAAATGTTGTATAACCAGACTGATCTCACTCGTTCGGGTATTAGTTGCTATGACATGTCCGGCTATATGGTGGGCACGGGTAAGTGCGCGTAATAGCTCAGAGTCTGCTTTGCATATCCTGATATCCTTCAATAACCCCTCAATAGCGGTACGGGCCTCGATATAGCGAGCTTGTGGCATGAGTGACCAGACGTGCCCAACGATGCTGTCAATCTCTTGTGGAGTGCGGGCGCGGAAGGGCTGTAAGCCAAAAGAAGCGGGGGGAATACCTAACACATCAGAGACGCGGTAAAGCTAGGAGATTGCGGGAACAAGGTAAAATCTAGACAAAACCAATTTTTTGTCTTTTCATAAGCACCACAAATATTTTTATTGAGATATTCTACTCAGCAATCTTGAAACGCTGAAGATTTCAGCAAGTGGTTGCTGCTGAGCGTTCAGACAACTGAGTCTACTGCTGGCCTCAGATGGATATTCCATCTACATACTGGAGGGCTGCACGGGCGAACTCGGACCACCTGGAGGCGTGCTCGACAGGTAATACGACCCATTCCTTCATGGGGCGACCACGGTCGGATGGATCGAACAATCGAGCGCCCAAGAGGTTGAGCGCCTCGGTATGCTGGGGTGGAGTCAGTTTGAACACCATTGCGCCCTCATAGTACCCGGCAAATGCCTTGCCATTGTTTTTGAGGCAGGGCATGCCAAACATTTTCCCTCTAGTTGTGGACGATGTTGCCGCGAGTTCAGTGGCGACCGCGTCATAGGCGGCGCTCGGGTCTGTGGTCATAGCAGATTTCTCCTTTATGCATGTGGATCGGCGGGACTGTTCTCTTTGTTGACCTTTGCATAATGATATTTAACTGAGAGAAGTATAGCATATCTGTTCAATGGCTACAATGGCTTTCTCGCGCTGGAGTGTATGAAATAGGCAAGGGAGTGGAAGGGAGGTGTGGGGCCGATAAATCGGCGGTGGGTGCGGTAAACCGGCCCCTACTGTGTGGAGGACCCACATTGTGTTGGGACGAATGAAGATGGTACTCTGATTTCTGTTGCTGGTTTTCTATGATGGGCTTTCCATGGGGGATGAGGATGCGAGGGGCAGGGTGAACCAGAAGGTTGAGCCTACGCCCGGGGTGCTTTCTACACCGGCGTTTCCATGGTGCTGCTCAATGATGGCTTTGCAGATGTAGAGGCCAAGGCCGAGTCCAACATTTGCACTCCCTGCATTGCTGAGTACCTCGGCGCCCTCTACGCGGTAGAAGCGCTCCCAGATCTTTGTTTGTTCATCAGGAAAGAGCCCGTTTCCTTCGTCTTGCACCGAAACGCGAGCGTTTTCTTGATCTTTACACACTGAAATGCGAATAGGCTTTTCCTCGGACGAGTACTTCAGAGCATTGGTGAGGTAGTTTCTCAAAACCTGGCTGATGCGGTCCGCGTCAACGGACACAGGGATTGTTACTTCGCCGGGAAGGTCCAGGGTGATGGCTCTGTTGGGCCACGCATACTGCTGCTCTTGCACCGTTTCGCGAACAATAACGGTGAGGTCGCAGGGAGCAGGGCTTAACTCCAGCAGCTGTTCCTGCGAGCGTGAGATATCCAGCAGGTCGTCAACCAGGCGATCAAGTAACTTGATCTGACGTTCTGTGCTCTCGAGCATTCCTTGCATTTTCTGGAATCCCAACATGCTATTTTTGATTTGACGTACAGTAAGCTGTGTGTTGCCCTTAATGCTGGTCAGAGGGGTTTTGAGTTCGTGACTGGTCATGCCCAGGAACTCATCCATCCTGCGATTTGCCTCGCGGAGCGCGAGCTCGCTGGCGCGCGCCTCGGCGCGTTCGCGCAGCAGGCGGTCGCGCTCGATGGCCAGGGCTGCGAGTTTTGCAACTGCTTTGGCTAGAGCGATCTCATCGGTGCTGTAATCGTGTTCCTGGCCACCAAAATCGAGCGAGAGGAGACCGACAAGTTGCTCTCCTACGATCATTGGCGCCATGAGCATAGTGTGGATATGGTAGGGGTTGGGCTGCGTGTTGAATGGAGGCTGCGTCATGTCGAGTAGCAGAATCTCGTTTGCCCTTAGCTGGGCAGCTAAAGTGGGATCAGGACCATCGCCCAGCCGTGCCTCCTGTTGTTGTTCGGTCCACCATTGGCGCTCCTCGTCGGGTGAGAGTCCAACAACGGCAACGGGATGAAGCACTTCGGTCTCCGGTTCGACCGAGGTGAGACTGACGCGCTGACAACCCAGGACGCTGCAGGTCAGTTCCGCTATGCGGTGCGCTATCTTGCTTACTTCCACAGTGGTGAGTTCTCCGCTTTTGCTGCCCGGGCTATCACCGGAGAAAACGAGCGTTTCGGCCATAGCCAGTAGCGCGCTGAGCGCAGCCTGAGTGCGTTTCTCCAGCTGACGACGTTCTGTCACATCGCGGCAGATACAGAGAGCGCCAATAAGCTCCCCTTCCTGGTTGCGCACAGGTGCGCCGCTCACGCTTAGTTCCAGGTCGCGCCCGTCAAGGGTCTGGATGATGATATCAGCTGCATCCGGGCCTTGCAGTACCTCACCTTTCAAAATACGTGACATTGGCCATTGTTCATTCGTAAGAAGCCGGCCTTGCTCATCGCGCATAGCCAACAGTGACATACGCTCAGGGGCCGAACGTGAGAGGTAATCAGAAGGGTTCTTGATCGCAAGAAGTTCGCACGCTGCGTAATTCATGCTTATGACCTGCAAATCCCGGTTAAAGAGAAAAACGCCATCAGTGATGGACTCAAATGCAGCTTCCAGTTCACTGGCGCGCAGGGCCCTCTCTCGCTCGGATTGGTGGAGCGCCGAGATATCGTGGGTGATGAGTACAACGCCATCAACCTTTCCCTGAATATCGAAAAGGGGGGCGGCGCTCAAAAGAGCATAGATATCTTGCCCTTCAGCATCAAGGAAGCGCATTTCGACACCGGAGACGGTTTCGCCCTGTAACGCGCGTACAACTGGAATATCCTTCGTGGGGAATGGTTCGTCGGTGAGGGTGCGTAGCCCAAAGGTACTTTGATGATCAACAATTGCTGTGTTGATGCGCTTGAGACCTGTATTCCGTCGACCCGCGCGGTTGAGGCGTATGATATTGCCATGCACATCGTGAATAGATAAAGCGTCTGGCACCGTTTCTATGATGGCATCAAGCCGCGAACGCTCCACTTCAAGCGAACGCGCCAGATCCTCTGCATTGCGTCGCGCTCGCTCGATCTGGCTGGCAACGATGCTGATGGTGATACCGACCAGGAAAAAGATAAGAAGCTGGACAAGGCTTGCTGCATCAAGCGACCAGGAGAAGTGCGGTACCTGAATAACATAATTGATGAGAGCTGCACCGGCCAGCGTGGCAACCACGCTTGGCCCTGCACCCCAGTTCAACGCCACCAGTGCGACCGCGAGAGCCCCTAACAGGCCCGTGGAGGTGTAGGAAGGAAATAATTGGGTAAGTAACATCGTGACGATGACCGCGATGAATTGTGAGAGGATCGCTATGATGTACCCGACGATCGGGTGATTCCATGGTTTGGGGAGCCATTGAGGTGTAAAGCTATGAGTTAGGAACCACCTGATCAGACGTCGCCAGAAGGGTTCTGTCTTCTTGTTTGGGAGAACCTGTTCATTTTTTGACGACTGGGGATATGCTGTCTCAAGGAGAGCTTGATTTTCCTTCTCTCTTTCGAGGGTTTGCATTTGCTCCTGATCCACGCTCATAAATCCTGTCTTCTAGCTCTCTGTCTGTGCTGCTGTAACTATTCAGTACTTTTCTTGTTGCCGCCTTCGGGGGCACACTTAAGGGGGTATTAGTGCGGGGACACCCCGCGCCCCGGCAAGGGACTGCCGTCCCCTGCACCCCTGCTGAAGAACTCCCTTAGGGGAGGTTAGTGCGGGAACATTATAGGTCAGAGACCCGCGCCCCGGCAAGGGACTGCCGTCCCCTGCACCCCTGCTGAAGAGTTACGTGCTTTCTTGCAGGCGGAACCGCAAAATTTGGACATATTCTATATTGTACACGCATCAGTTAATAAAAAAGTTGCAGAGCTTGTTATATCAAACTGGCAGCTTTTACGAGTAGCATCGGTACAATGGTTGTTTCTCTCCTCTCACGTTTGAAATCAATGAGAGGCTTCATTCATAGCCTTTTTGGTGAGGGGCAGAGAAAACCAGAAAGTCGACCCTGCGAACTATACAATAAGTACGGGAGGCCTTACTTCTACTGTATTCCCTAAATGATGCTGCAGAGACACATGAAACTCTTCTTTTTGATCAGGCGTGTCTTGTATAGAAAGTTAACCAGAAATACTAGGAGTTTTGCGTATGCGTTATAAGAATGTCTGCCTGATCATTAATCCCCGTGATGGGCAGAATATGGCAAAAATCAACGATGTGCTCGCGGTATTTTCCGCTGCCGGGTGGAAGACCGATATGCTGTTGAAGACATATTGCGGGCAGACGATGGATTTGGCGACTCAGGCGGCTAAAAAGGACTATGACCTGATGGTATCCTATGGCGGTGATGGGACGCTGAACCAGGTCATTAATGGCGTGAAGAATGTCAAGGGCAAGCGTGTTGTGGGGCTGCTGCCTGGTGGCACCGCCAATGAATGGGCGGGAGAGGTTCAAATTCCAGGTGATCCTGTGAAGGCGGCACTGGCGCTCGTCAAGAGCCAAGTGCGCGAGGTGGACCTTGGGCATGTGTCTGTACAGAGACTCATTTTTACTGGAGCGATGGAAGATGCGCAAAAGCAGGCAAAGGGCAAGGCAAAAATAAAGAGCAAGGCAAAGCGGAACAAGGAGAAAGACTCGACCAAAGCACCACACAACTTCTTAATGATGGCCGGACTGGGCATCGATGCCGCGGTAATTGGCCAGACTCCCAATTCTCTGAAGCACAAAATTGGTCCCATTGCATTTGATATCTCCGCCGCGAAAGAGGTAGTCGAGCATCAACCTTTCCACCTGGAGATACGGGACGGCAAGAATGAGGATCATATGCTCTGGCAGGGCGAGGCTTTACAGGTGATTGTGGCGAATACGCGCCGCTATGCTAATATGGTTGAAGTCGCTCCGGACGCCTATCTCGATGATAGTGTTCTTGATGCTTGCGTGATTACAAAAGGAAATCCGCTGACAACCATGCAGCAAATCTCGGCGATGCTCTTAAGGCACAGGCTTGATGACGAGGATCAGAATATCCGGAGATTTCGCGGCGCGCATTTCTCCATTCGAGTTCCTGCCTCGATCCCGCTACAGCTGGATGGAAGCAGGGTGAGGCTTAAGGACTACCTGGGCAAAGCGGAGCGTAAGGTTCTGGAACAGGAAGACAGCAAAGATTTAGTAGTGGATTATCGCCTTGACGCGCTACCCCGGGCGATCCAAATGGCTATTCCCCGCACATACGATAATGCCCTGTTTGAAGACAAGCGTCACGAGGGTACCGCTATGGCTCACGCGGGGGATGGCGATGTGGCGGTGTCCAGGGATAAGGGTGGCCAGCAGGCTGAGGAGGGTAAGGGTGAGCGGCTATCACGATCTGATGAGGAAGGTGCGCATATGCCAGAAGATGTTGAAGCGCTGTTAGACGGCGCGCGGAACGTAAGCGTAGTTGGAGGGATCGCGAACGTAAATAAGAAAAAGGCGGGTATTATCGCGGGGGATACTACAAAACAGAGTACGGGAGAGAGGTTGCCGGTGGCGGTTCGATCCGATCAGAAGACGGTGATTATAAATAAGGCGGGTGAACATGTCTCTCAGGCTGTTGTAGAGAAGTTGCCAGAGGGTGAGACGATTGTGGTGAAGGGGAAGAAGAGTAAGCGGGGCGTGATTCAAGCTACGCATATTCTGGTGTAGGTTATTGTCCTCTCAAGTAGGGGCGCAATGCATTGCGCCCCTACGGGTACGGAGATGGGTTAGGCGACGGAGGTGGTTTGTTGGCGATGGGAGAAGCGGGCCAGTTGGAAATTCTCAAGGTCCACAGGCGGTGGGGTTTCGCAGACCATACTGCTTAGTAATTCCCCGAGTAGCGGACCAAACTTGAAGCCATGACCGGTCAGGCCCGTGGCGAAAACGATACGAGGATCGTGCGCTACACGATCAAGGATGAAACCTTCATCGGGAGACACGTCGTACATGCATGAATCCACGTGGACGAGGTTGGCGTTATGCAGCGCCGGCAACAAACTCCTCAGCTTTTTGGCGATGTGAGCGATAACCTGGTCATCGCGAGGTAGGATGTCATCGGGGTCAATGGGCATGCCAAAGGTATGTGAAGCCGCTTTGAGCCAGTGTGGGCCATAGTCGTTGTTGTTGGTTGGATGGAAGGGAAAACCATACAGATCGCTGGTGAGAAAAGATGGGAAGGCATGTATGCCGAAAGAAGAGGGGGATAGACCAGCAAAATACAGGAGGTACTGTCGTGTCAGGCGTACCGGCAATTGCAAATCTGCCAGCAAACGATGAACCCATGGGCCTGTCGCGAGTACGACGCGCTCGGCGGATAACTCGTCACCTGTGCTCGTGTAAATGCACATAGGGCGAAGATGGCTATCGTGGGACAGGTGTGTTACGCGGCAAGATTCGTGGATTGTGCCTCCCTGGCTGATGACCATTTCCTTCAGTGTGCGCAAACAGGTAGAGGCATGCAATATACCAGCTTCGGCATTATAGGTGATGATATCACTATCGGATGCTGAGAATTGTGGAAAGCGCTGCTTGCAGTGCTGCCGCGAGAGACGCTCTGTGGGCAGATCCATTTCTCGCATGGCCTGGTAGCTGGGCTGAGTAAAGTTATCGCCCTCATTGCCGAGAACAAGCAGACCGGTGCGCGTATACAGTGTGCGCTGGGAAACCTGTTCAAGGCGCTTCCAGCGGCTTAAGCTCATACGGACCATGCTGGAATAAAATATATCTGGCCCATACTCGAAGCGTAACAAGCGTGAAATACCGTGCGAAGTTCCCCGGGGATGGTCTACTGCTTCCTGTTCCAGGATGGTCACGTGCTCTGCACCCTGGGTAAGTAGGGAGTAGGCCGTTGAAAGACCCACGACACCGGCCCCTACAATGACAACTCGTGGTTGACGCACAATAATACCTTCTCCCTTTTTCACCTTACAAGTTTGACGCAGAACCCCAGCCCTACCACAAACGGATATTTTTGAGTATAGCAGAAGACGTACTAGAAGTCAATTATAAGTGATATTTTTCAATTAAATAACATACATATTATAAAGGTACCTTATGAATTATATTTTGTTATAACACTGCAATTTCTTTGTGCCGTAAATTGGCGGGTAAAATGTATTTCAGAAATAACAAATGAAATGTTGGGAATAATACAAGTGTATACATTGCAATCATGAAAACTCGACCTTTTTGTTATGAAATAATTTGCAATTTGAAGTATGATGTAGAAGTAAGTTGGTGGGGGAGAATTGGTGAGTAGTAGTTAGTTTGAAAGATGATTATGCAAGAGAAGATACATTACGAGGCTGTGGGACAGGAGGGGAGACTGTATATCCCGTCCAGCAGCCTGCTGCGCGGGGAACCGGCGTTGCCGTCCTCTAAGTATTACACTTTGCGCTACCTGTTGGCCGCGACACTAGCCAGGGGTGAAAGTAGCGTTGCTTTTCCCGCCAGCAGTGACGATAGCGAGGCGTTGTTTCGTTCGTGCAGGGCATTGGGAGCGGAGTTGACCTGGGACGATACAAAGCAGGACGTTCTCAGGGTCAAAGGTGCCGGGCGGCCCTACAACTCAGAACCTGCCACAATCAACGTGGGGAACGCGGGAGCTGTATTGCGACTGGTAATGGGAATAAGCGCGCTGCTGCCGGAAGTGACCTTTGTCACCGATCACCGGCAATCCCTGGGAAGGCGACCGAATCGCGAACTATTAGAGGCATTGACGGCGCTCGGGGCCGACTGTGCCGGGATGGGAGAAGAAGGCTACCTCCCAATCACTATACGTGGTGGTAAACTGCACGGGGGGCGCGTCACGGTTTCAGGGGCGCGCAGCTCACAATATCTCAGCTCATTGCTTTTCCTGGCGCCATTGATCGGTGAACCGCTTGAAATTACTGTGGTAGATGATCTGAAATCACAGGCGCTAATACATATTACCCTTAATGTATTACATGAGGCAGGAATAGTGGTCGAACATGATGCAGCGCTGCGCCATTTCTCCATAGCAGCGGGCCAGTACTATCAGCCTCGCGAGTATAGTGTGCCAGGGGACTATCCCTCAGCTGCGGCGCTCTTGTCGGCGTGCGCGGTAACTACTGATCCAGCCAGCGAGATCATACTCACCCGGCTGCGCCCCGACGAGGAGACCGGTGTGGAACTGGTAGGAGCGCTGCGAGCAATGGGCGCTGACGTTGTTGTCGATGGTGAAATGATGCGGCTGCGCGGGGGAAGACGGCTGCGGGGCATCGAGATGAATGGCGATGGCGCGATAGATTGCATCCCAGTGCTGGTGGCGGCGGCATGTTTTGCTGAAGGGGAGAGCATTTTCTATAATATCGAGGGCTTACACTACAAAGAATCTGACCGCATCAATGACCTCTGTATGGAACTACGACGGGCGGGCTGTATCGTCACGCCGCGCAATGATGCTATTATCGTGCGCGGGCAGCCGCAGGGGATTGAGGGTGGAGTGGTTGTCGATGGTCATTCAGATCACCGGCTGCTGATGGCACTGGCAATCGTTGGATTACGCAGTAACCGGGGCCTGACACTTGTGGGTACCGGGCATATCGCAAAGAGCTATCCGCACTTTTTTGAGGATTTGCAGCGGCTGGGGGTGGCGGTGCGCTAGCAGGGTTTGCCAGGATATTGCTAATGAAAAAATGGTAAAATGTGGGTGAGGGTGATACAATAGCGTTTGGCTGCAGAGAAATTGCCGTTGCGTATGCGTGGCACAACGGCTAGATGAGTTTTCGCTCATTTGAAAGGAAATCAAGGTGTACAGGTTCAAAGGCTTTGATAGCGAGCAGTGCGGAGATAATATGTCCGCGCTAGAGGCTGTCGTCAATGCCTGGATGGAATCGGACCACCCACGCATTCGTCATGTATGCCAGAGTATGCGCGGTGAGCATATACTCCTTAGCTTTGTCTACGAGGAGGCACGTGAACTAGAGCAGCGTGTCTCTGCGCAAGCCCAGTCGACGAGTGCGATGCCCAGGTTCTTTGACGATGAATACCCCGAGGAACGTCCTACCAATCCACGTATGCCAGTGACACAACCACCGATGCCCATGCATTAACCCATTTGTTAGCCGCGGGAACAATTAGCATATCGATACTCGTATTAAGGAACATAATGTCTACTCCATACCTGGTTTATTGTACCCCTGAAGGGAAAATACACGAAGAGCCGCGATTACAGGCACTGACCTTTGATAATCGACCATTAGCCGCTACTGAACTCATACCTGTGCCGGATGGCGTCACCCTTTCGATGATGCCTGATCGCCTGGCGGTCGGGCAGAGACGGAACGGTGAACAGCAGGTCATCCCCGCGTCGCGTGGTTGGGCCGCGGCAGCGCTCTTGCCTATCGGTTACACACGCACGCAACTGCCTGCCTACGAAAAAGTGCCGGGTACGGAGCCATTACCCTTTTTCGGCTATAGCGCAGTGGCAGGCATGAATGGTCACCTGTATGTCGCAGCTATCAAGACAGATGACCCGCGCAAATGGCATCCACGCGCTTTTAACAGGCGAGCACTGACCCGTTTAGTCAATGAGAAACAGGTCGCCTACCCACATAACCGTATCGTAGCGCAACACGCTCACTGCGCACTCGATTACTCCTGTCCCACGGCCAGCAATCTCTTTTTTGGCCGTTGGGAGATGGCAATTGCGGTCTCTCCTGGCTGCAATGCGCGCTGTATCGGTTGCATCTCGAAACAGGAAGAAGAGGACCTGATCTCGCCGCAGGATCGCCTCACCTTCATTCCTACCGTCGATGAGATTGTGGAGGTTGCTCTGCCGCACTTAGAACAGGCGGAGGAGGCAATCGTCAGCTTCGGACAGGGCTGCGAAGGTGAGCCGCTGTTACAGTGGCGTCGTATCGAGCAAGCCATTACGGCTATACGCGAGCGAACTGATATGGGCGTGATCAACATCAACACTAATGCTAGCAATCCACGCTGGCTACAACGCCTCTATGATGCAGGTCTTGATACCATCCGCGCCAGTACGATTTCTGGGCACCCTGAGACCTACACTGCTTATTATCGCCCTCTAGGCTATGCCTTTGAGGATGTCAAGGAGTCGCTCAAGCGGGCGCGTGATGCTGGCGTCTATAGCTCCATCAACCTGCTGAGTTTTCCTGGCATGATCGACCGCGAGCGAGAGGTAGAGGCCCTGCTCTCCTTTGTGAAGGAGACGGGTCTGCGGCTGATCCAGTTGCGCAACCTCAACATTGATCCGGAGGTGTTGTTGCCGCGCATGCCTGTACTGGAGGCAATGGGCGAGGCGCTGGGAATGCGCACGATGATCGAGATTGTGAAAAGGGAGGCTCCAGAGGTGGAGATTGGCAATTTTACGCGCCCGGTGAAGCGTGTGCTGCCGCAAACTATGGGTAAGTAGGCATATGATTTTTGTGTTGCATAAGCCACGCGTGGCTTATGCAACACAATTTTTTTGCGAGTTCTCGGTGGACCAGTTTGCGATTACTCCAAGCTCAGGTATGCTGGGCCTTGTCGTAAAGAGCGTACCAGGTATCATCATAATAGGGAGAGAACATATGCCCGGGCCGGATAAAGCTGGTGAAGTCGTTATGGCCATTGAGGTACAAATTGCCGTTGCTCTTCATGAACCAGGGGCCACCGCTGGAGCCACCGGTCATATTGCAGGGGATGGAGACCACCGTGCCACCACCGTGCGGCGAGCTTTTGCCTAAGGAATTCTCGCAGGACTGTCTGGTCTGGCCATCGAAGGGAAACCCGGCGGGGTAGCCATAGGCGTAGAAGGGTTGATCTGCAGGCTGATTATAGGCCCAACCGGCGCCACCGACCAGGTCGGTCAAGACACCCTGGCTATTGGGAGAAACGATGGCCATGCCAAGGTCGTGGTGATAGTCATTTGGCCTGGCGTGTATCCAGTCGGAAGG
>CATPCK010000642.1 GCA_955652655.1 uncultured Ktedonobacteraceae bacterium
TGTGCGCCAACGCGCTGCAGGGGTTTGCGCTCAGGATGCCGCCCCCCGAAACCGTCTTTCTGCACTCCACGCCCATGTTTCACCTGGCTGGTGGTCCTACGGCGTGGATTTACTTCTGGATTGGTGCAACTCACGTGGTCCAACCGCGCTTCGAGCCGAAGAGCACCTTTGAACTGATCGAGCGAGAGCGGATCAGCCGGGTCACCTGGGTGCCAACCATGATCACCATGCTGCTCGCGCACCCCGACGTAGGCAAGGTAGATTTCTCCAGCCTGCGTATGATCCTCTACGGGGCCTCACCGATTGCCCCCGACCGCTTGAAGGAAGCACTGCGCGTCTTTGGTTGTGAGTTGATGCAAGTCTATGGCATGACAGAAGTTGCCCCTATCCTGACTGCGCTTCCTCCCGAGGACCATCAGCCCGAGGGGGATGAGCGTAAGGCCCGCCGCCTGCTTTCATGTGGACGGGAGGTGCCCGGGGTCACCGTACGCGTGGTCAACGCGCGCGGGGAAGACATGGCTCCTGGCGAAGTGGGGGAGATCATTGCCCGTGGGGCAAATATCATGCTCGGCTACTGGCGCAAACCGGAGGAAACCACTGCCGTGCTGCGTGATGGCTGGTACTACAGCGGCGATATGGGCGCCGTGGATGAAGACGGTTACATCTACATGGTCGATCGCAAGAAGGACATGATCATCTCAGGTGGCGAGAACATCTACTCGGTGGAAGTGGAGAACGCGCTCTCCAATCACCCTGCGGTGCTGGAGTGTGCAGCTATTGGGGTACCAGAGGAGCGCTGGGGCGAAGTGGTCAAGGCCCTCGTCGTGTTCCGTCCTGGCATGCATGCGACCGAGGACGATCTGATCGTCCATTGCAAGACGCAGATTGCCGGGTATAAATGCCCCCAGTCGGTCGATGTGCTGGATGTGCTGCCCAAGAGCGCTTCAGGCAAGGTGCTCAAACGTGAGTTGCGCGAACCTTACTGGCAGGGCTACACACGGCGTGTGAACTAGCGTCAAGACCCGCGCCGCATAATCTAGCATGGAAGAATGGAGCTCCATATCCTGGCCGTTTTGCAGCCTATCTGGTACTGGAATTTGATGAGAAACGTATTTGGATGTCATAAGTAGCCAGTACAGCAGCCATCAGAGGGCCTCTGCCTCCGCATTGCACTTGTTCTTTCCTTCGCCAACAGAGTCTAAAAATACCCCCATTTTAGGCTTGACAACATGGCTTTCTCTGACTATAATCTAACCAGTTGTTTAATTAACTAACCGGTTAGATCAGCAGAAAAGGAGAAAGGGAAAAAATGTCTGAACCTGGAAGTAGACGAGGGCGCGTACATGACGCGGAGGGTGCTCGTGAGGCAATTCTCAACGCGGCGGAAGAGGTGTTTGCAGAGCATGGTTTTGATGGAGCAAGGATCGACGCTATCGCGGAGGTAGCAGGCTATAACAAGAGCCTGATCTTTCACTACTACGACGATAAGCTCAGCCTCTATTCAGAGGTACTCAAGCGTATTGATCAACAGGCAAGCGAGTTTCAGGCCAGTCTACTTGAGCCGCTGCTGGCTGATGAGCATCTTACTTCTGATGCAAGCAAGTTCAGAACATTTTTGAGAGCTGTCATGCGATTGATTTTCGATTTTCTGGTTGAACATCCGCGTATATTGCGCATGTTGGCGTGGGAAGGGGCAGAGGGTTGGCAGACTATGAGAAAGATCGCATCCCAGTTCAACTCGGACGATGTACAACTGTTCAGGGGATTACTGAGGAAGGCTCAGGAAGCAGGATTGATCCGGCCAGGAAGGGACCCGTATATGATGTTCACTATCGCCTATTCTACCTGCCTGTCTTACCTGACCTTTACTCCCTTATTAGAAATAGCCTTCGAAGAAGATCTTTCATCGCCTGATGCGCTGGAACGCGCAAAAGAATTGATTGCTGAATTTGTCATCGACGGGATTATGGTTGATCCCCCGAAGGCAAAGCTGTAGAAAGGAGGCTCACCCATGCAAGTTAATGCACAGGTGGCCCGGCAGGGACTGTCGTACAAGTGGCTTGTTGCGATAGTCGTGATCCTGGGAGCGTTTATGAGCGTCCTGGATCAAACCGTCGTCAACATCGCTATTCCGCGCCTGCAAAACGCCTTTGGCGCCGACATTCACAGCGTCCAGTGGGTTATTACCGCCTACCTGCTGACACAGGGCGCGATGACGCCAACGGCATCATACCTGGCGAATAACTTTGGGATCAAACGCTCCTACATCCTTTCGCTCATCGCCTTTACGCTCGGCTCGCTGCTCTGTGGTCTGTCATGGAGTTTGCCCGTGCTGATCCTGTTCCGCGTGGTGCAAGGTCTGGGCGGGGCCGTATTGCTCCCGCTATCCTTCACCATGATCTTCCGGGAATTCGCGCCGGGTGAGCGCGGTCTCGCCTTGGGTACGCTTGGCATTCCAACGCTGCTGGCCCCCGCGCTGGGTCCCATTCTCGGCGGCTACATTGTGACCTTTGCCAGCTGGCAGTTGATCTTTTTCATCAACATTCCGATTGGTATAGTCGCCGTGATCCTAGCCACCCTGTTCTTACGCGAGGCTCGCGCGCAGGAACGCAGTCGTTTCGACCTGCCCGGCTTCATCACCGTCGCCTATGGTCTGGCCGCGCTGCTCTACGCGTTCTCGGAAACGACGACCGTTGGTTGGGGGTCCGTGAAAGTCCTGGGCTTCCTGTCCAGCGGGGCGCTCTCGTTGATCGCCTTTATCGCCATCGAGATCACCACGGTCAATCGAGGCGTGCAACCGCTGCTTGACCTGCGTCTCTTCACCAACCGATCCTTCGCCGCCGGCAATATTGCCCTGGTCTTCGTGATCTTCGGCCTTTTCGGCTCGTTCTTTCTGATCCCCATCTACCTCCAGGTCCTGCGGGGTCAGAGTGCTTTCCAGGCCGGCCTGATCCTGCTGCCACAGGCGCTGGCCGCCATGGTGAGTGTGGTCATCGGCGGGCGCCTGGTGGACCGCATTGGCGTAAAGGCGGTGGTGATTCCCGGCCTGCTGCTGCTGGGGTTTGCCACCTGGCAGTTGACATTCATCACCCTCAACTCGCCGTTCTGGTGGCTGCAACTGCTCCTTGTGCTGCTCGGTCTCTCCCTCGGCCTGACGGGACAGCCGCTGGTTGTCGCGGCGCTGGCCGACATTCGTGAGGCACAACAGGTCGCCGATGCCTCGACGATCACGACGGTAACCCGCTCGGTCGCCGCCTCCATGGGCGTGGCTCTGCTGGCAACCTACGTGCAGACGCAGACCAGGGTGCACTTTACCCACCTGGCCGAACAGGTGACGGCCAGTTCGCCGCTCGGGCAGCTGCTCCCACGCCTGCAAGGATTGTTCCTGCTGCATGGTGCGGATGCCCAGTCGGCCAGATCAGCAGCCTTGCAATTGATTGCGCGCTTCCTCCAACGGCAAGGCTACCTGCTGGCCATACAAGACGCCTTTTTCGTGGTGATCGCCTTGATAGCCCTGGCGATTGTCGCCACCCTCTTTGTCAAAGAGAGACGCCGTTCCGCGCCTTCCTCCGAAGAGCCACCGGCGAGTGACGCTGCGGAGAGCACACCAACGGAACCCGCGCTTGTTGGATAAGTGGCGCAGGCCGCTCAACAGCGATCTTCCACAACCATAGAAAAATGATTGGATATTCCGTCTCACAACGAGTTATCAACAAAGGAGAAGCACACCATGCGCCGCATGATTTTAGTTCCAGTACTGATTTTTCTCGCCCTTGCCGCTATTGGAGGTGGTATTGGCTACTGGATTTACAACAACTACACCTACTATAACACCGATGACGCGCAAGTCACCGGGCAGATCGTCAACGTGAGCGCGCCCGCCGCTGGTCAACTCGCCACCCTGAGCGTGAAGCAGGGCGATACTGTGACCCAGGATCAGACCATCGGCACGATCACCGCAGCTGGCGCGGGCACGAATAACTCCGCCACGGTGAATCTCACCAGCCCCATCAACGGGACCATCCTGCAGACCACAGCGGTGCCAGGCCAGAACGTCGTTCCCGGCTTCAGCGTCGTCCAGCTAACCGACCTGAGTTCAGTCAATGTGACCGCCTACGTGGACGAGGGTGCCATTGATAACGTGAAGGTCGGCCAGGGTGTCGATATCCACATCGATGCCTACAGCGGTACCAGTTTCACCGGCAAGGTACAGCGCATCGTCATGGCGACCGCCGGTCAGTTCTCGCTGCTGCCAACCCAGGACAACGCGAGCAGCAATTTCACCAAAGTTGGGCAGCGCATCCCTGTCGTGATCTCGCTCGACGCCACCAGTGGCAA
>CATPCK010000643.1 GCA_955652655.1 uncultured Ktedonobacteraceae bacterium
AGTTAGAGCCGTTACGGTTCTGACTGTTTAGTGGATCATAATCATATTGCCGTCCAGGACTTCGCCGATAAGCTTTTCTTTCGAAACGATCCTTTGACATATATACCTCTACTCTCCATCAAGCTTAGATCGGTTGTGATACGGTACGACGAGTTAAGACACGCCTTTTACCGATTTTACCTTATTTCTCGTATAAAGTCTAGCTCTGCGATAAGGATTGCCTTCTCAGGCTTCATTATAACGTTCTTATATTTATGAATATACCTTATGATAACAAATTCAATGTGTCAAATAGGACTCATAGCTACCCAGGTTATTGGGTGTGCACACTTTTTTTTCGATTACGTTTGAGATCCACTCATAACTCTATGTGCGGGCCTACGGCCCGCAAAAAGAAAGAAGAGGCGAGGGACACCCTCGCGCTCCCAGCAGGGGCTATTGCCCCTGCACCCCATTTATGAGTGGATCTCGATTACGTTACCCTTGCGCAATGTTAAAAGGTTATCGTTATTTATCACTATGCTATAATGTACAAAATTGTGTTTGAAGCGGCCTGTTGTGCATCCGGCTGGATGTAGTGCTGGCGGTCGCTGCCAGGGGAGAGAAAAGACGATATGCCTGACACTGATAAAGAGGAGCCAGGAGATGCAATGCCAATCATTGCTTGTGTGACGGTTGGCGATTTCCAGGAGAATTGTTACCTTTATGCCTGTCCTCAAACGCACCACGCGGTTATTATTGACCCGGGTGATGAGGCGGAACGTATTTTGAAAAGAATTCAAGAACTGGAACTCATTCCTCAATATATTATTAATACACACGGTCATATCGATCATATTGGAGCGATTGACGCGGTGAGTGCTGTCTACCCCGTGCCGCTGGCGATCCATCCAGATGATGCTGTTATGTATACGGACGGACAGGTGGCGAAGTTGTACGGCCGTTCGTCTCCACTGGTACAGAGAAAACCGGATATTTTGCTGAAAGAGGGCGATCGCCTTGCTTTCGGCACGCTCACGCTTGAGGTTTTACATACGCCTGGACATACTCCCGGGGGCGTGTGCCTGGTTAGCCGCCCCTATTGTGTGTTCAGCGGAGATACGCTCTTTCATCGCAGTATAGGACGGACGGACCTTCCGGGAGGAGACTTCGAGCAAATAGCTACCTCTATCCGAGATAAGTTGTATACACTGGAGGATGATCTCGTCGTTTTTCCGGGGCATGGTGCACCGACGACTATTCTAGAAGAGAAATATGAAAATCCTTTTGTTACTGTAGAGGAGTAAATTGTTGTGTCTAACATTTGTGTGATTGGAACGGGATATGTTGGCCTGGTGACCGGCACGTGTTTTGCCGATCTGGGCAACCAGGTGATATGCGTTGATATTGTGCCGGAGAAGATCGAGCGGCTCAAGCAAGGTATACTGCCTATTTATGAACCAGGTATGGAAGAATTGGTGGAGCGCAACGTCAATGCGGGACGCCTGCGTTTTACGACCAGCTATCAAGAAGGACTGGATAACTGCGAATTCATTTTTATCGCGGTGAATACTCCCACCGGCACAAGCCAGGGGGGAGCGGATATGCGCTACGTTGAGAGCGCGGCGCGCAGTATCGCGGAGGAACTTGACCATTACGCGATCATTGTCAATAAGAGTACGGTTCCGGTCGGGAGCGGCGATGTGGTAACGCGTATCATTCGCAAGAACCTGGTGCGGCCCGATGTGCCATTTAGCGTGGTCTCGAACCCGGAGTTTCTGCGCGAGGGATCTGCCCTGCTGGATTTCCAGAGTCCAGATCGTGTCGTGCTTGGTTCGTCAGACCAGGAGGCTGCGCGCAAAGTGGCTACATTGTATTTGCCTTTGCGCACGCGCATTCAGATTACCGACCTGTATACGGCGGAGATGATCAAGTACGCGTCGAATGCATTCCTGGCAACAAAGATCTCGTTTATCAATGAAATAGCGCAGATTTGTGAACGCCTGGGGGCCGATGTAAAAGAGGTGGCCGTGGGTATGGGCTACGATAAGCGCATTGGACGGGCTTTTCTGGACGCCGGGCTGGGATATGGCGGGAGCTGCTTCCCCAAGGATGTGCGCGCGCTCGCCCACATGGCTGATGAAGCGGGGCTGCATCCACAGTTGCTCAATGCGGTGATGGATATTAACCATGACCAGCGCCGCCTCATCGTAACAAAGCTTACTTCTATTCTTGGTTCGCTGCGCGGTTGCACGATTGGTATTTTGGGCCTGGCCTTCAAGCCCAATACCGATGATATGCGCGAAGCGCCATCGGTGGATATCATTCGCTGGGTCACCAGCCAGGGTGCGATGGTGCAGGTCTATGATCCGGTGGCGACGCAGACGGGGCGTGAGGCTTTGGAGCGGGAAGGTATGCGCATGGAGACCGTGAGCTTCTGTGATAGCGCCTACGAGGTAGCGCGAGACGCCGACGCGCTGGTGATGGTGACGGAGTGGAACGAATTCAAATCACTGAATATGCTACAGATTCGCAGCGCGATGCGGCGACCGGTGCTGATCGATGGGCGTAACATTTATGAAGCGGCGGAGATGAATCGACTGGGCTTTATCTATCGCGGTATGGGTAGGGGAACGGGTCCCGCACCTTCGGTGTTGCCGCCGGGAGACAGTACCAGCATTCCGCAGTTGGCGCAAGGGTAGATTGCGAGAGAAAAGAGTATGGAGGAGAAGGACCTGCCGCTGTTGTTTACGCCATTGGTGAGGCAAGCGGGCGTGGCTATACCAGACTGGTTGTTTGGTCCTGCGGGGGTGGCGGGGTTGCCGGCTCCGCTCAGTGCGCCGCGGGGTGTCAATGTTGCTGTTGGAATCGATATTATCGAGGTGGCGCGTGTACGCAAGGTTTACGAGCGGCATGGCGAGCGTTTTCTTAAGCGGGTTTTTACCGAGCACGAGGTGCTGCAGTGCCGTGGGAAGGCGACACGGCTGGCGGGCCGTTTCGCAGCTAAGGAGGCTATCAGTAAGGCTCTCGGTACGGGCATTCACGGGGTGGCGTGGCGTGAGATGGAGGTTGTGCAGTTGCGCAGTGGTCGCCCGACGGTTACTTTGCATGGTAACGCCAAACGTAGAGCGGAACTGCTGGGTATCAGCGCTTTTGATGTGAGTATCGCGGACCTGACAGAGTTTTCGATTGCCGTGGCTGTGGCTGTGCAGACGAGTATAGAGACGAAGTGAGTAGCAAGAGGAACTGCATGAGTCAGATCAAACAATCGTTTTCCTGGTGGTGTTTTGACAAGGCAGGCTTGACGCTACAGCAATTGTTGCGTGCAGCAGCCGACATTGGGTATCAAGGGGTCGAGTTGGTGGAGCCGGAACACTGGCCACTGATCAAAGAGCACGGGTTGACGATCGTCTCTACTAATGGAGGACTTTCCATTGAGCGGGGTCTCAACCGGCGCGAGCATCACGAGTCTCTTGAGCAAAGGATTCGTGCCACCATTAAGCAGGCTGCGCAATGGGGCATCCCCAACGCGATTGTCTTTAGTGGCAATCGTGAGGGCCTGGACGACCGGCTGGGGGCCGAGATAACGGCAGAAGGATTAAGCCGTGTAGCGGGGGCCGCTGAAGAGGCTGGCGTCACGCTGGTGATGGAACTGCTCAATAGTAAAGTCGATCACAAAGATTACCAGTGTGACCGCACTGCCTGGGGAGTAGAGGTGTGCCGGATGGTCAATTCACCGCGTGTGAAACTGCTCTACGACATCTACCACATGCAGATCATGGAGGGCGATATCATCCGCACCATCCGCGACCATCACGCGTATTTTGCGCACTATCATACGGCTGGCAACCCGGGTCG
>CATPCK010000644.1 GCA_955652655.1 uncultured Ktedonobacteraceae bacterium
GTGCGGACTGGACCTGTAACAGTGGATATGACGGTAGTGCGCAAGCGCAAACGCGACATAGTTGACAGCTTCCGCAATGGTAGTCAGAAACGTATCGAAAGCACAGAGGGTGTAGATCTCCTGATGGGAGAGGCGCGTTTCACCGGCCCGAAGATACTTGAGGTTCACCTGAACAATGGCGAGACGCGGCAGTTAACTGCCAATGCGTTCTTTATCAATGCAGGCGATCGTCCATCAAAGCCGGCAATCGATGGGTTAGATTCTGTTCCTACTCTCGACTCGACATCGATCATGGAACTGGACAGCGTACCAGCTCACCTGCTGGTCATGGGAGGTGGTTATGTCGGGCTGGAGTTTGGGCAGATGTTTCGCCGCTTCGGCAGCGCGGTAACGATTATTCAACGCGGCGCTCACCTGCTGGCTCGTGAGGACGATGACGTGGCGGAAGAGGTCGCCAGGATCATGCAGGAGGACGGGATCGAAGTATTGCTGGAGACAGCACCCTTGCATGTCGAGCGAACAGGTGAAGGCACTATTCAATTAACTTTAAAAACGCCGGCAGGAGAGCGCGCGCTCAGCGGGTCACATCTGCTGCTGGCAGCAGGTCGTACACCAAATACTGACTGGCTCAACCTTACGGCGACAGGCATTCAGGCAGACAAGCATGGCTTTATTCCGGTGAATGAGAAGTTAGAAACCGATGTGCCCGGCATCTATGCACTTGGTGATATCAAAGGGGGCCCGGCCTTTACCCATATCTCTTACGACGATTTTCGCATCATTCGTACCAACCTGATAGAAAAGGGTAATGCGACTATCCGTGATCGGCTCGTCCCATACACGGTTTTCATCGATCCCCAACTCGGTCGCATAGGGCTGAGTGAGTCAGAGGCACGCGCACAGGGGCGCAATATCCGTGTGGCCAAAATGCCTATGAATTATGTTGCCAGGGCACTGGAGGTAGACGAGGCACGCGGTTTTATGAAAGCCATCGTGGACGCGGATACTTCCCAGATTCTTGGCTGCGCTATCCTTGGCATCGAGGGAGGCGAGATTATGTCCGCTCTGGAGATCGCGATGATGGGGAAAGTACCATATACCATCTTGCGCGATGCTGTCTTTGCCCACCCGACACTGGCGGAGTCGCTCAATAACCTGTTTTCGTCCTTTGAATAGTAGCATTCATCGAATTAATACTACTTCAGCTACAAGGTGGCTGTCCTGGACCTAAATCATTATTATTGCCATAACTGCTTATTCTCCAGTCTCCATAGCTATCTTGTTGCACCGTCATGCGTAACGTGTAAGGCTTTGCAAGCTTGCTACGCGTAATAGTATAGCTATAACTATAGCTTTGTGGATTGTTCTGAACAGCGCTATCTTGCACTTCGCTATAATCTGTCACTTTGCCATAACAACGATCTGAGGCCTGTGCTTGCTGCTTGAAATCGTCTGGCGCTAGCTGGACGGTAATGGTTGCATCGAGGTCATTGTATGCCTGGTCATAATTCTGGTTAGAAAGTGCCGAAAGGAAATCAGTGGCAGTTACTGCGCCCCCGGCGGTTGCATTTGTGGCTGCGAAAAAATTGACCGCCGCATAGCCAATACCACAGGCTAATGCTCCAGCTACCACAAAAACAATCCCCCAGAAGAGAATCCTCCGCCGCCAGCTTTTTTGACGAGGCACTTCCCGTTGTGGACGAGCTACCCGCGGTGTTTCGGGAGGATGATCGATACGGGCCATATTGGGGGGACGACGAGGAATAGCCCGCTGCTTTCCTGTACCGTTGAAATCGGCAGGATACTGGTTGAAAGGACGATCCCTGGGTTCTTGGCGCCCTTGCATAGAGTTTCCTCCTTGGGAAGCGATGGATTTTATATTGCTGATTATACGTGACGAGCTTTATACATCAAGTATTACAATACCGACCAGGTTCGTGTGAGCTCGTTCTAACTGCTCTTGTGCTTGCTTCGCCTGCGTACGGTTTGTACGGTCTTTTGCAATAGTCAAGATGGTTTGCTCTACAAGGGTCCCTATCAATGAGGCATCAGGGCCTGCTAGCACAGGTGAACTATTGAAAATAACCATACCTGGCGCGGTTTCTGTCTCTGAAAAGCAGAGGCTAATAGTTTGTATCACTGCTTGTAGTTTCTCAGAGAGGAGCAATGCCTCACCTTCAGCCGCCATCCCTGCACTGAGCAAGCGCAGGGATGGGATAAAGGTATCTCTCAAGTGCTGTCGAACCACTTGCGTGGTGATCACATCTTCCGCCAGCAGGTCACCTAAACCCTCTCCTTTTTCCAGGCCAAAGCGCCGCTCCAGGCCCGGTGCGCGCAAATCTGCATCAACGAGAATGGTCGGCGTACCACTTTTCGCGGCGGCAATCGCCATGTTAGCCGCTACGGTAGCCTGACCTGAGTATGCCGCCGGTGGGCAGAGTAACAGCGTATGTACGCGCTGTTCCTTCTTCCAGTTGAAGCGGATGTTCGCAAAAAATGTATAATAGGCTGCGCTGTATGCAGAACTCGTATCGTAATCTGTGAGCAGTGCAACCTGCTCTTGTGAGCGAATACTCACTGAAAATGCTCCTCTAACTAATCATGTGAATCTTCTCAACGGCAGGTAATTATGACCTCGTTCGACCTACAGTGGGAGCACGTGGCACTTCCCCATATACGGGGAGCCGAAGAAGTTGCTGTGCATCGTCTTTCCCATGGATGCGGTCGTCAAGATAATCTACGAGAAAGGCCAGGGCGATCCCTACAATGAGAGCTACCAGAAGCAGGACGATTAATACTGTTTGTTTACTCACGGATGAACCTGGTACCGTATATGCATCTGTCGCATCACTGACGATCCTTGCAGAGACGACTGACTGACTACTACCAGTCGTCGTGCTACAGGGAGCTTCCTTAGCAACGACGTATCCCAGGTAGTTACAGATATTGGCTGTGCTTACTTTACCGACAGCATCAGCGACGGCCCATGCCCCTGCGGCTGTGGTCCAGTTAGCGCTTACGGTTACCAGGCTGTGCGCACGAACGGAGCTTAACGCTCCACCTATGGCGCCGGCATTCTGCCAATCTCCCAGGTCGGGGTTGGGGCCGTAGCGTTGCTCAATTTGCGTCATATCTGCTGCTATTTGGTGAGAAACCTCTGTATCAAATTCTTTTGACGATAGTATTGGGCCCGTTACCAGTGCGTCGGCGAGAGACTCTGAGGCGATAATATTGTCACCGACTCCATTGGGCGATGATTGTAAGCCGATCTGTATCGTAACATCTGAGCGGTACGCCGTTAAAGCGCCAGGAGTTTTGCGTAAATGATAGTATTGATAACCGACGTAGAGGGCCACCACTCCTACAACCAGTGCCACCAGCCAGATACGCCGCCAGATAATTTTCCAATAAGCCCGGAGTTCCACGTAAGTAACCTTTCTTGTGATGTGTTATAAGTGCATTGAAAAAGTGGAATACTGCTGAAAATCTTTTTTATAGGGTAATCTCTAAGAGTACCTGGCTAAGACTTCATTCGTTCTATTTTATCTCACGAGATCGCTTGTAGGTGTACGCAACTCCCTTGGTTTTTCTTCCCCCAATTTGGCTTCGATGAACTGCAATATGCGACGATGGAAGCGAGGCATATCAAATTCAAGTGCGTGGTTACGAATGACATGCGGATCGTATTTTCGCTCATCGAATGATGCCAGTACTGCCGCCAGGTTTTCGACCGGCTGTTGTTGAAAAAAAACCCCCGTAATGCCGTCAACTACCGATGCAAGTGCTCCACCGGCGCCATAGGCGATCACCGGTCGACCAGAGGCCTGCGCCTCCAGTGGAGTGATACCAAAATCTTCTTCGCCTGGGAACAGGAACGCACGGCAATGGGCATAATAGTGAAGTACTTCCTCGTCAGAGAGTCGTCCCATGAAACGGATAGTGGGCCCAGCCATTTTTTTGAGTCGTTCCAGGTCACGTCCGTCGCCAATAATGATCAGGGGCAGTTGTAACTCGTTACATGCCTTGATCGCTAAATCAATGCGTTTGTAAGGTATGAGGCGACTGACAATAAGAAAGTAGTCTTCCACTTGTATTGCTGGATCAAAAGTAAAACGCTTTGCCTCCACCGGAGGTGGTATGATGACCGCATCGCGCCGGTAGTATTTCTGAATACGTTCGGCCACCACCGGGGAGTTAGCTATAAAGTGATCGACTCTCATTGCACTGGTCTGATCCCAGGAACGCAGTCCTGTGATCAGAAAAGGCAAAACCCGCCGCGCCATCTTGCCCAAATGCTCTCGCTCTACGTATTCGTCATAGTTCCAGCACCAGCGCATAGGAGTATGGCAGTAGCAAATGTGCATTGTTTCGGGCCTGGTGATCACTCCTTTCCCGAAGGCGCTGGAACTACTGAGAACCAGTTCATAGCCACGTAGGTCCAGGCTCTCCATCGCGAAAGGGTAAATAGGTAAGTACGGCTGATGATGTTTTGTCACCATGGGCAGCTTTTGCATAAACGACGTACGTATATCCATCTTTTGGAAAGCCGGGTCAACACGTTGCGCATCATAGATAGACGTATAAATGGGCGCGTCAGGGAAAATTTCGTGCAATGCCAAAACTACGCGCTCTGCACCACCCATCTGGTTGAGGTAGTCGTGAACCAACGCCACTTTCATTTTGTTAATATGCTCCTCGATTGGTTAAAACCGCGGGAATGGTGCGGAAGAGAATGAGGAAGTACAGTTTTAACGACCAATTTTCAATGTAGTAAAGATCCATCAGTACCCCCTCGTCGAAATTCAGGTTGCTGCGACCGCGTACCTGCCATAATCCAGTCAGACCTGGCTTGATCGCCAGTCGACCTTTTTGCCACTCCTCGTATTGTGCCATTTCACTTGGTAATGGTGGGCGAGGTCCGACCAGGCTCATCTCACCCCGCAGAACATTGATGATCTGTGGAAACTCATCTAGACTGGTACGCCGCAAAAATTTTCCTACCGGTGTAACACGTGGGTCATCTCTCATCTTGAAGAGCGGTCCCTGAGCTTCATTCTTCATCCAAAGGGCAGCCAGACGTTGATCTGCATCCTTGTACATAGATCGGAACTTATACATTTTGAATGAGCGTCCCTCCCAACCTATGCGTGTTTGTTTATAAATGATCTCCCCTTCGGAGTTTAGGCGGATGACCAGGGCGATACATATCCAGAGCGGAGACCCTAGCACAAGGACGAACAGGGAGACGAGAATATCAACCATACGCGTGATAATACGCTGTACTGTATTCAGTGAGACTTGCTTGATACCTATCAGCGGAATGCCTTCTACGGCTTCCATATCAATTCGTGAAAGACTGAGTTCATATAAATCAGGCACGAGTTTGAATGAGGCTCCCAACCGTTCACAGAGGCGGACGCTTTTGATAGATTGCTCATGCATATTTGAGGGTAAGGCAATAATCGCTTCATCTATTTGCATAGAACGAATCACTAATCCCAGGTCATCTAACGTGCCAAGCATCTTAAAACGCCCGAAATCACCTGGCGGTTCACTCATATCGTGCAAAAACCCTACTATATGATAGCCCAGGTTAGGACTGGCAGCTATATGCTGCATCATCATCTTCCCGAGACGCCCCGAACCAACGACCAGTAGCCGTGTTTCGCCCAGGCCGATCCGGTAGAGCAAACCCATTGCAGCTGAAACGATCATCCGCCCCAAAGAGAGCACGATAATTGTCACTGCCCATACGAAAGGCACAAGCAGGCGAGAACTGGAAGGTGGCTGGAAGATGAAGAAATAGGTAATCAGAAACGCCAGTCCTACAGTCGCTGAACTGGCGATTGTCCAGACCTGGCGAAGCAAGCTTCCGGTCAGGCGGATGTTATACAGTCCACGAAACGCAAAAATAGTAATCAAACCAATGACAATACTGATTTCAAGCCCCAAAAAGCCACTTAGCGGTGTAAAAATGTCGGCGGTATGGGGTAGAGAGCTATTCTCAATGTTATGGCGCAGGTACACGAGGAAATGATTTTTAAAAAGGACGTTATAGCGTATAAAATGTGCCAGTTGGAACGAGGTAGCTACCAATGTAGCATCCAGCAGCACCATGGCGATAACCTTGAAAATACGCCATTGGTGACGATGTAAACGCCTCTTAGAGATAGCTTTCATTATAGGGCCAGTTGCTCCTACGGTCATATCTAGGGCTCCTGTCCTATCTGTGTCTGGACTCAGATCGGTTGTTTCAGAAAGTTTACTGCTGTTCACAATGTGCGTTCTATCCTACATCATACACTAACGAACAAACGAAACACGTTGAGATCGTCTTTGTGCTGTGGTATGTAACGTTGCTGCTTGTTCATACACCTTGACGGTCTGTTCGACCATCCTCTGTGCTGAGAATCGCTGGGCCACTACTGGTGCCATTGTACTACACTTCTGCCGAATTGTCTGGTCTGTCAAAGCTGTATGTATTGATGCAGTCATCACCTCCACATCATGTGGGTCAATACATATTGCTACATCTGCACCCGCTTCTGGTAGGCTGGAGACATTCGAAGTGACAACAGGAGTACCGCATGCCAGGGCCTCCGCTACCGGTACGCCAAAACCTTCGTAGAGCGACGGGTACACAAAAACCGAGGCTGCGCGGTACCATAACGCTTGCTCGGAATCTTCTACATATCCGGCAAATAGCACTTCTGACGTGAGGCCCAATTGCTGTACTCGCTCAAAAATGGCATCGTAGAGCCAACCTTTACCACCTGCCAGCACAAGTTTTTCGCCTATCGCGTGTGTTTTGCGTACCTGAGCATATGCTTCAATCAGAGTGGTAATGTTCTTCCGAGGTTCCAACGTTCCAAGGTACAGGATATATCCACTCGTCAAATCATGCTTTTCTCGAAAGCTTTGTAACTCCTCATCTTTAGGTACGTTTGAGAAGCGTGCATCGATACATGGGTAGACCGTCTGTACCTGTTCGCCAGGAACTCCAACAAGTTCAATTGCATCCTGCCTGGTACTATCCGATACAGTGATGACCATTGTTGCCCGGCGTATGCTGCGAATGGTGAACGCGCGATGATAGAGTCGCTTTGAACGCGTCAATATGTCAGGAAAACGCAGAAATGCCAGGTCATGCAAGGTGACGACCCCTGCACAATGTTGCGGCAACAATATCGGTAGTACATTGACTGGGGAGTGCAAAACGTCGATGTGTCTTTGCCGAATGAGCGCTGGAAGTGTCAGTTGTTCCCAGGCAATTCTTGCTGCTGGCTGTGACTCTGACCATGGTGCAGGTACATAGGTAAGTTGTGGGTGTTGGGCTGAGAGCTTTTCAACTACCTCCCGCCCATTGACAAAAACAGTATATTCATGCGCTCCAGGTCGATTGGCTAGCTCTTTCAACAGAAAGCGTATGTAGCGGCTGACACCGCCATTTCGGTAATTCTGGCTGAATGAGAGCAATTGAGCATTTATACCGATATGCATACCGACAGTCTCCTCATGGCTGTATAACGTCCTTGCATTTCGCAAGGTAACAAGCCTGGGTCTATCGAGTTCTCTGCCAGGCCAGAAAGTTATCCTGGAAGCACGGGTGAATCTCCCCCCGCGTGTAGAGTGTACTTACCGCTGATTGTACGGTAGTATTATAAAGAACAAATTGCGGAAGTGCCTCGATCTTCACTCCCTGGGCATTGGCTACCGTGCTCAACAGCTCTGTCACCATGCGGGCCTCCCCGCCGGCAAGTGCTATCCGTATATGTTCCAGTATACTTTCAAGACGCTCAATAGTGTAATCAATGGCCCCCTTAGCCCGTTCAGTCGAGGTATAAATCTCGCCGTGCCCCGCAACTATATGCTTAAACGATGCAATTTGCGTTTTCAGTGTAGTGAGCGTAGTCAATCCTGTTTGTACATCTGTATAGAAAGGAATGCGATGTTTGTCGAGAATCTCGGGTGTCAGAAAGGCATCGCCAACGAAGAGTGTATCGCCGAAAGCTACCCCAACCTGTTCGATACTATGCCCGGGTAACGAGATGACCTGTAATGGAATGTGATCTATAGCCTGTTCGTTCCCTTCCAGAACGCTATCTACCAGGCATGGCTTGGCTAACAAGAATTTGTGTTGTAACTCGCGTGGAGGTTGGGCGCCACTAAAAAGATAGAGTGGCTCTAGAATTGGTCCGGACATGACCGCCGCCTCAACGCGTGTCGCGTAGACCTTTAGTCCTGTCTGTCGCACGAGATAATGTGCCCCGCCAAAGTGGTCAGCGTGGGCGTGGGTGACCAGGAGGGCTGTTGGCGCCAGCCCCAACTTTTTCACCTGGTTCAGGATATCACGTCCTGCGTCTTTATCCATACCGCTGTCTATAATGAGACAACGGCCCTCCTGGGCAATTACTCCTATATTTGCCCCTCCCTGTATAACCCACGTCTGTTCATGGACTTGCGTCAGTTGCATATTTAGCCTCTACTATAAATTATCCGATGGCGGCTCTTTATGATAAGAGATTTCTAGTACCCGCATACCATACATCTTGCGTACACTGAGTTGAGAGAGTATACTCAGATTTAATAGTACTCGAGGAAGCTATGATTTCAGGTTCTTTGTACCTGGCAGGTTCTTAAGGGCTACCCTGATCATAACTCATGTATGGGAAGATACATTGCGTTTTTCTTTGTGTCGGTGTATTATAGCCTAAAGTTTCAGTAATTGCCTAGAGTGCGTATCGCACAAATTATGAACTAATAACTACGGGAGAAAAGTTCGTTGGCTACTAAACAACTCCGTCTCGAAGTTGCACAGCTAACAGATGTTGGTCGTAAGCGTGAACACAATGAAGATAATATGGCTTATGTCATCCCTAAAGATCAACAGGTGATGGCAAAGAAGGGCGCTTTGTTCATTGTGGCTGATGGTATGGGCGGACATGCAGCTGGTGAAGTGGCAAGCGAAATAGCTGTAGATACCGTTAGTAATGTGTA
>CATPCK010000645.1 GCA_955652655.1 uncultured Ktedonobacteraceae bacterium
GCCCCTGCCAGCATCAGTAGAGAGATCGTCGTATTGAACGCCCCAAAGACTCTTCCGCGATAGCTCTCGGCAGTACTGCGCTGCAGTAATGTTTGCACCATGACAGCAAAGCCGACGATGAATAGACCGGCAAATGCCAGGAGTGGTAGGGCCAGGACTAACAGAGGAATGTTAAAGATAATCAGTGCACTCCTTTCTGCAAGTATGTCGCATCATATCCTCAAAAACTTACCTAAATTTTTTACTGTAGGCCGTATACACAGAGGGGACGATCATAAACTTTGACCGAATAACGGGAGTACCTTCGCAGGCAAAAACAGCCAATGGGGGAAGCGATGAATCTAGCTCAGGGCGCACCAGTGGTTAGCGCTGGTCGAGCAGGGCGCGGAGGCGTTTTGGAGCAGTCATCCGATAGCTCTCTTCCACCAGGTCGTCGATCTCGTCCCAGTCAAGCTCGACATCGAGGCGGACGCCGACCCACCCATGGTGGCCAACGTAGGGAGGCACGAAGAACCGTTCGGGGTTGGAGGCTACGAGCACGCTCTGGGCACCTGGTGGAGCCTTACACCACATAGATGGGCGGCCATCGAAGCCGTGCTGCATGGCGAAGATCTTGTCCCGCACTTTGAATGACGGGTCTCCCACGCCGCCTCCTTCGATGGCCTCTGGAAGGGCGAGGCAGATGCCTCGCAGCCGCTCCAGTTGCTCTTCTGTCATCGGTTCGCGCCTCGCGTGGGATCGGGAAGGTCTCTTTTGTTCCATGATACCTCGCTAGTATTCCGCTGCCTGGGACCGGTCCTCGGAACCGCCTCGCACGCGGCGCGGAGAACCCCAGAATGCCCACTCGCTGAACCAGCCGAGGATGCTGACCCACCCCCACCGTTTGAGCGCACGCTTCTTGTCGACGATGTCGGCAAGCACCTTGTCCCAGCCACGGTGTTCCAGGGTCACCCTGGTGCCACCATCAATCGCTTCAAAGCGAATCTCGACCTCCGTGTCGTCGATGGTGTGGCCGGCGTCCCGGTACAAAAATACGAGGCGTGCGCCCGGCTCCCACACAACGATGCGGCCGCACTCGAAGCCTTCGCCGGTGGCGTCGTCATACACCTCCAGCCAGCGACCACCCACGCCTGGCTCGATGCGGATGCCGGTGGCCCGCTCGGAGTTGTTCCAGTTGATAGGGCCTGGCCTCCACCACCGGCCGATCTCCTCGGTGAAGATGGCGAAGGCAGTAGCGGGATCGACGGCTACCTCGACAGTAGCAGTGACGATGTCGGTTGGTCTCATGTCTGCTTTCCTTTCTGGGTTCGCTCGATATACTACTTCTTTCCTTGACTCTGGTACATTTCAATCAACTCTTCCACTGTCGTTGCATCCGTGGGCTTTTTATCCTTCTCTCTAAATGCGATGAGCCTTGGAAATCGTAGCGCATATCCAGGCTCATCTCCTACTTTCCCAGCGGTATGGATTGGAGAACGCGTGATCTCATCTGCCAAAACTTCGATAACAATTTCCGGCTCGAGCCAGACACTTGGTTTAATGAGCGATGAGACGCGAGCCGGCTTGTGATCGACTTCCAGTCTTTTTGTGCGCTCCTTGATACCGCGCCATTCTTCATCAGTTAAACCCGTACCAATTTTTGTGACGGTGACGAACATATCCTGCTTTGGATCATACACACCAACGAGAAGTGCGCCCGCCCCTAATGCAGCGCGCTTGCCCCGCCCAAAAATGTATCCCAGCAAGACGCAGTCAATAGTGTCATGCAATGCTCCCGCTGAGTGTCTCTTAAGTTTCACCCAATTGAAATTTCTCGCGCCTGCTTCGTAGGGGCTGTCCAGTTTTTTCACCACAACGCCTTCCAGGCCCTTGCTGATTGCTTCATCGAAGAGGAGCGAAAGCGTTTTGGCATCGCTAACGACATGATTACTCGTGGGCATGAGTATGTCATCAGTTTTAATGGTTTCTTCAAGTATTTTCATGCGTTCAACCATAGGTTTATCAATGAGCGACGCTCCGTCTTTGTACAAGATGTCAAACACGAAAGCTTTCAGCGGCATTTGTTTCGCCATCTCTTCGATGTTATGTTTTCGCCGTCTCCTGGTTGTTTCCTGGAATGGCAGAAATTCTTCCGATACTGGATTGTAGGCGAGGGCTTCTGCATCAAGAATGACGCTGTCTGCTTGTACTTGCTTGCGGGTTCCCTCAATAATTTCCGGAAACATATGTGACATGTTTTCCAGGTTGCGCGAGAAGATGGAAACATGATGACCATCTTTATGGATCTGCGTGCGAAATCCATCGTATTTATATTGCACATCCACCGCGCCCATTTTCTTGATGACTGCTTCGGCGTCGGGTAAGCGTTCAGCAAGTTCCGAGCGGATCGGTTTCCCAACCTGAATATCTAATTGTTCAACCGCTCGTAAGGCATCTTCCTCCCCGGACTGCTGCCATAACGTTCTGGCGATGAGCCCGAGATCTGATGTTTTGTTGTATGCACCTTCCAAAAGTTTGCGATTTTTTGTATTGTTGAATTTTGCCGTTGCCAACGCGTCAAGAATGGTCGGGTCGCCAATGCCAAGCCGCAGATTTCCCAATGGAATTCTCACTACATATTTTGCAGACAAACTGTCAACGTGTCCGAGCAGATCAGCGAGCAGCGCAATCCGTTTTTCGACGGTCCCCTTCCCTGATGTCTGCGCAATGGTTTTCAAACCCTGAACTATATCGTCTACATGTAAGACGTTAGACACATTTCCTGCTTCTTTACTGACCTGCTCTGCAACCAGTCCCATGTCGCCGAGCGTAGCATCAAGCGTCAAAACGTGCTCTGGATTGGTGTTATAGGCAATTGCAATTGATCTGGCCACGGTTTTCTCTGCCATCCCTATCTCAAGCGCCTCAAAGAACGGCGCGACCCTTCCTTGAACGAGGTAGCAGACTTTTTCTATTTCATCCGGGCTTTCGACCAGACGAAATAGCTCCGATAACATCGCGATCAAAGCAAGCCGGGAACTTGTTTTTTCCAGTTTTTCAAAGTATTGCGCAAGGGTTGCAAATTCCAAAGGATTTTCCTCCTTAGTCTATCAGATCGTCAGCGCCTGAAGTATTTCCTTTATTA
>CATPCK010000646.1 GCA_955652655.1 uncultured Ktedonobacteraceae bacterium
GCTGCGTTTGAGGCGAGATACTTGTATCTATGCCCAGCAAAATGCGCTTATTCATAGCCTTCCCAGCCAGGTCAATGTTTCAACTGGTCACGCGGTGCTGGCCACTACAACATATGTTAGATTTTACGAGAAACACCTCATATTCTATAGGCATAGTATACACCATGCAGCACCGCCTTGGCTAGATTACTGATTGAGCAATCGATGAAAGGGCATGGAGGAGACTTCAGAGGGTTAAATAGCGAAACTTATTTTCTCTATACCTTGTAACACCCTTGAAGTTTTGAATATCTCTCTATAAGTTGGAGAAATATTCTAAAGCAGCAACTACCAGAGCTAATATTGGGCAAGAGCGCATTTATCGATCAGCACTTGCAGGGACATCTTCAGCAGCCCTATCTTCCTTCCATAAAACACATACCTGTTTCCAGTGTAGCAGGCGTCATGTATGTGTAAGCTTCCTGGTATGTGCAAAGGCATACATAGTTTATCACACAGAAGGAGAAAAAAACTATGGCAGTAGTCCAAGACTGGGGAACAGCCATCATTTCCGCTTTAGGAAATGCCCTGAACCTCGTACTTACCTTCATCCCGAAGTTCATCGGCTTTCTGGTCATTTTGCTGGTAGGCTGGATCATTGCATCCGCCGTTAGTAAGGCGCTGACAGCGATTCTGCGCAAGATTGGCTTCGATCGCCTGGCTGACCGTATTGGCCTGACTCGCCTCGAACAGCGCATGGGCATCCAAATGGATGCGGCAGGGATCCTGGGGAAAATCACCTACTGGTTCCTCTTCCTCATTTTCCTGGTCCCAGCTGCAGATGCGCTTGGCCTCCCTGCCGTGAGCAATGTATTGAATACACTGGTTGCGTACATTCCCAATGTGTTTGTGGCCATCCTGGTGTTGTTCCTGGGGGCATTAGCCGCGACCGTTGTCGCCGATCTTGTACGTGGTGCTACAGCGGCCGCCAATGTTGGTAACCCGAACGTGAATGCCGCAATTGCCCGCTATGCCATCATTGGTTTTGCCGCTTTCATAGCCCTTGAGCAACTGCAGATCGCGCCATCTCTGCTCAATGAGTTGTTTGCGGCTATTGTTGGCGCAGTGGCCCTTGCGGCCGCTCTAGCCTTCGGTCTAGGCGGACGTGAGACAGCGCATCGTTTGCTGAGTCGCGGTGAAAACACGGTTAGTGATGCCGCCTCGCAAATACAAGCGCAACAGAATCTGAAGCAGTCAAAAGATAATTTGCAAGAGCCAGTAGACCAAAGGCGTATGCGGCAACAAGCACAGGATGAGTTTCGTCGCAAGCGTTAACATAGCAAGGAGAAAAATATGGCAGTAACTCAACAGTCAATCATCGTTGCTCTCTTTCAGGATCGTGCAATGGCCGAACAAGCCATCACAGCACTGAAGCAGGCAGGATTTAGCGATGACCAGATCGAGTTCGCTGGACACGGATCGGCAAAGGGTGGGGGTTTACTCGCTGGACTCAAAAGCTTGTTCACAGGAGGAGACACGGGAACGAGCAATGTCTACGATGACATGGCCGGCATGGGGATGCCAGCTGAAGATGCCCGCTACTATCAGGGCGAGTACGAGGCTGGTCGGAGCATCGTAGGTGTGAGCGATGAGGGCCGCTTACAAGAGGCGAGCACGATTCTGACGCGCTTTGGTGGCTACGGTGCGAATAGGAGTGCTACTCCTCAAACAGCCAGCAACGAGACCGCCGTGGACACAACTCCTCGCGAGTCGCTGGATGACTTACAGGATGCGCGGCGCGTACAACTGCGTGAAGAGCAATTGCAAGTGTACAAGAAACCTGTGCAAACCGGCGAAGCGCGCGTTCGTAAAGAGGTCGTATCCGAGCAAAAAACGATGGACGTTCCAGTGACCCGCGAGGAAGTGTATATCGAACGCCATCCCGCCTCTGGCCCGGCCTCTGATACACCCATCGGTGAAGGCGAGAGCATTCGCGTTCCGGTGAGCGAGGAAAAAGTTAATGTCTCGAAGCAGACCGTAGAGACTGGAGAAATTGCTCTCAAGAAGCGCCAGGTGCAGGATTCCCAACAGGTCTCTGACACGGTTCGCAAGGAAAAGGCCCACATCGAACGCGAAGGTGATCCAGCCATTCATGAAACCAGGACCGATCGCTACCATCCTAGCCATACCGACCCGAATGTGGAAGAACTCCTGGAAGATAGCTAGTGTCTCGTAGAACATCATAGTAAAGAGTACTCCTTTTCTAGGGCGACCCTTGCGGTCGCCCTGGTTCCTCTCTATCATCTGCATCTTTCACTTAACGCCAATGAAGGCTTTGCAACAATCCTGCAACACCACAGAAGTGGTAATTATTCACAAAGAAATGGTGCATTTGACACTCCCATTCCATAAAGCGTTTGTATATACTTCATTGTGAACAGTTTTAGGTACAATTTACATTCAAAATAACTTGACAATTATCCACGGGCTGCGTTAAGCTAACGATAGTTACCCGAACTTTTCGCTTCCGCAATACTTCATCGTTTTGCGCGAGATCTATTGTACATATCGTACATCGTCAGTAAAACGCCGCAGCTCACCAGACCAACAAATGCTCAGAATGCAACATAGTTGTTTGTGTTCGTATTACCTGGAAACATTGTTTGACTTGTAGCGCTTGCATACGTCTATCAACATAACAGCTTGATTTCGTATTGACAATCTTACTTCAGCAGTGCTGAAGAGAGAGGTCGAGAGCATGGGTATCGAGATGGATAAACCTCCGCGCTCAATGAGCTTACCAGAGCTTACAACCCGCTGTATGAGCGAAATACAGAAGTACAATCAGAGGGAGCCACACAACGATCAGTGTTGCCTGGAAATTTTCCGGCGCGCGCTGTTGCAGCAAGACTCTCATGCCTGGTCAGTGCTGATGGAGCGCTTTCACGGTATCGTACTGAGCTGGGTGCGCCGTCATCCTCAGAGAGAGGCGGTCCGTGATATCGATAGCGAAGAAAATTATGTCGCGCTGACCTTTGAACGTTTCTGGCGGGTCACAGTACGCAACAAGACCCTGGAATTTAATACCCTGGCCGGGGCGCTCGTTTTTCTACGTGCCTGCGTCAATAGCGTTATCATAGATACATTGCGGGGCCAGAAGGAGATTCCAATACCGGAGAATTTTGAACGAGTAGCACCCGAACCTGATGAAAGCAATCAACGTTGGGAGATCATCAAAGGTTTTATTCCAAATGCACGCGAGCAGCGACTGGCATATTTGCTTTATTATTGTGGCCTCAAGCCCAGGCAAATTGTACAGTTTCATCCGCAGGAATTCAACGATGTTCATGAAATCTTTCGTTTGACACGCAATATCATCGATCGACTGCGGCGCAATAAAGACCGGCTGCGCTGGCTTCTGGGCGATGGTGAGTTTTAAGGGAACAGCACGCATGCACGGAATTGAGGCCCTAAAAAACCGTGTTGCAACGTTTATAAGGCAACACATATAGAATCGAGCCTGCTTGATCCGTAAGTGAAATTCGTGCCAGAGAATGAGGAACTGCTAATGATGGACTGTTTGCACGCAATGGCCCCCGGCGACGAGGAACTTTTGGGTTTTGCTCTTGATGAGCAACCTCTGTCAACGACGACGAGAGAACACCTGGAACAGTGCGAAATATGCCAGCGGCGCCTGGCCGAGTACAAACAAGTCAACTCCTCCATTGTCTCCCGACTGTACCGTCGCCTCTGTCCCAGTGGGACACAGCTAAGCCTCTATTGTGTCGAACTGCTGCCTGACGAAGAACGAACGCGTATAGCATCACATATATTGGATTGTCCCCTTTGTACTGCCGAGGTCGCTGTATCGCGGCGTTTTATGGCTCAGCCCCTGTTTGAGCCGTCTCGCGAAGCAGCGCCACTGGCAGCCGTGCGCCGCATTTATGCCACCCTTTTCCGTCAGCAGGCGCAACTGGTCCTGCGCAATGGTGGCACTGTATCCGAAAAAGCGTGGCCGCGCCAGTACCGGGCTGAGGCTATCGATATCTCACTGCACCTTTCACGAGCAAGCAATGGCGATTACATGCTGCTTGGCATCCTCACCAGCGCCAAAAGCAACGAAAGTGTAGACGCCTTCGAGGGAGCGCAGGCCGAACTTTATCGCGCGCAACGGGATAGTGATGCAGAAGAAAGAATACCGGAAAACTCGATTTGCCACGCAGTGGTAGACGACCTCGGAAACATCGTATTCAGTAGGGTTCCGCTGGGTGAATACACCCTTGTCATGCATCTGCCAGGCCAGGAAGTCATCATTGAAGGAATAGACATCGAACGCGGGTAACTAGCCTGCTTATTTTATGGTTTCATTACGCTTTTATGCTTTCACGATAAAGGGCCTGTCCGCGACTTCGCCGCGGACAGGCCCTTCTTTCTCCATTTAACGTTAGCAGTCTGTTCTATCCTTAACAGATTTTCCTATCGCCAGCTTATAGCGTGCGGCGACCAGTGCGGCCACCAAATCGACCGCTGCCAGTGAC
>CATPCK010000647.1 GCA_955652655.1 uncultured Ktedonobacteraceae bacterium
CTTGAAAAAAAGGCCTGGCTGGGCCGGGGGTTTTCTAGCCCAGTTCAGAGTTCGCTCACTGCGGATGTATGCCTGGATTTTTGCCCGAACTTCCAGGGAAGAGCGGCCCGACCAATCCTGCTGCGAATGATCCAGGAAGTCTTGAATGGCGTTTCTAAGCTGAGATTCCTGGCGGATTTGTTGTACAGTACGGCCAACCGTGTTAACGTAGTACGCACTTGCATTGACCATTTTAGATCGAAGGTATGCCAACCGTCTTTTGCGCGTTATTTCACTCAAGTTAAGGTAGTCCACACAGTGCCTGTAGATCTTGTCCAGCCCTTCTCCCGCTATATCCACCAGTTCATTTAAGTGACGATTCAGCGGGGCGTCGCATTCGCTCATGAACACAAGGCTGGGAGGGATCACTCTACCGTTCAAATCAATTGATTCATCCAGCACGAACAACCGCGCAAAGTGGATATTTGAGAACTTGCCAAAGGGGATGACACCATTACACGCGACGTTATCACTCATGGTCTTGAGCAATTGCTTGATATCCTCCACCTCTCCAGCCTTGATCTCGGTGATTATGGTTAGCCCTACCTGGTGTGTCATACCAAGCTCCTTCTTACAAAATGGTGGTGTAAGGGCCGTGCCTCAGTTTGAATCGGTCTTCATGCTTCAGGGAAAGCCAGGGCAAAGTTTATCAACTTGTCTTCGTCCCAATACACTATGCCCAAATACAGGGCTGGAGCAACTTCGCGGATTTCATCTCGTATCCAGTGAGCAACAAGCGACGTTTTGGAGTAATCAATGACAATACATTCTCTCTCATCAAACCAGCTCTTGTCCTTGTAGACACTGGCGATAATTGCTTTGATCCCTGGCGGTAAGATTTTGTTGCATAATTCACCACTTTCTGGATCAAAGACTTTACCCTGCCAGGCAAAGATGTGAGCGAACTTTGCCACAAGGTCGGTAAGTTCTGTGCCGGGGTCGATGATAACCGTGCCTTCCCCTTCTCCCCTGGGAATATCACCTGCCGGGCTATTGCGGAATAGTTCATCGAGTTGGGCTTGAGACATCTCCATCAGTTGAGCCACATCAAGAGCCATCGTATATTTCCTCGTTTTCATCAATCAACACAGCCTTGATAGGCTGCATAGTTCAACATATCGAGACGAAAGGACCTGTGTGGAGAGTGAAACTGCATCTGGCCCTTCGATAATCTCTACACACAAGACGCGCAGAGACACCTTTTTTGGAGGATGAACATGGAGTCCGAATAGTTACAAATTGGTAACAAAAATCTGTGAGCTTGTCAAACGGTGGGGCCAAGTACACGGCTGATTTCCAGCGCCAGCTTGTCGGGGGCCTCCAGGCTCACGAAGTGACCCACGCCGGGGAGGGGTCTCCATTCCACTTCGCAGCCCGCGTCCTTGCCGCTCTTCAAGGCCACCTCGGCGGACAGTGCACCGTCCTTCTCCCCCCAGACTAGCGTGACGGGAACGGTAATCGGCGTATCATAGATGGCTTCGAGCTGCGCGCGCTTTTTCGATACAAGCTGCGTGCGCACCATCTCGCGGTAGTAGTTGATGGGCCCACGAAAATCCCCGGGCTTCTGGTAGCGTGAGACCAGCTCGTCCACAAGCGCCACGTTCATGGCTCCCTTTTGGCCCTCCCTCAGCGTAAAGGATAGCTTCAGCACCTTTCTACCCAACGCCGTCGTCAGAAAGAATTCGGGAAGCCACGGCACCTGGAAAAAGGGAACCCACGGGATGCGAAAGGTCTGGAAGTCCTCAAAGTGCAGTACGGCCCGCACAAGCGTCTTCGGATGCGTGCAATTGACGACGACAAGCTTGCGGATGAGATGCGAGTACCGGTGTGCAAAGATCCACCCCAGCGCGCCACCCCAGTCATGCGAGACGAGCACCGGCCTGTCAATGCCGAGCGCCTCAATCAATGCCCTGATGTCGTCGGTGAGCGTGAGGACATCGTAGCCATCCCTCGGGCGCGTTGTTCCGGGGTAGCCTCGAAGGTCTGGCGCATACACGTGGGCCTCGCTCAACGTTTCCATCACCTGCCGCCAACTCATCCATCCTTCAGGGAATCCATGCAGACAGAGGATGGACGGCCCATCCTCCCTTCCTGACACTGCCACATGAAAGGTGATACCGTTGGTCTGTACGCGCATGTGCTCAATACTTGCAATCATGTGTCACCCCTTTTTAAGGTAGCATCCAGTGCATCTTCGACGACCTCAACGGGTCGGGGCTTGTCTTTTTGCTCAGTATATTATAACACATCAAATATCCCAGGCGACCTCGTGACTTTGCCGGGTAAACGCCGTGTGGGGCGACCCCATAAGCGCAAACGTAAGGAGCCAGGGCGACCGCAAGGGTCTCCACACGGGTAGGTTATTTGAGGGGAAAAGAAGTCGTATCCACTCCATGGCTCTGCGACCCCGCCTTTCAAGGGCATATATGGTGTGACATCGCCTTGGAAGCGCCTTCGTACCCGTAGGGGCGGGAGCGGTGCGGAGAGGAGTGGGGACGCTTGCGTCGCCCTCGTCC
>CATPCK010000648.1 GCA_955652655.1 uncultured Ktedonobacteraceae bacterium
CGAGATGTACTTCGCCTCGACGATCATCGCAGCCGATCCCGCGCTCAATACCACCACTGCCCTCGTCACCGATGGACGCTTCTCTGGAGCGATGAAGGGTCCATGCGTCGGGCATATCACGCCTGAAGCCCTGGATGGCGGTCCCATCGCCCTGGTTGAGGAGAACGACCTGATCGAGATTCATGTGCCCGAGCGGAGGCTGGCGATCGTGGGCGTGCAGGGCCAGCGACTCCCCGAGGACCAGGTGGACCGTGTGCTGGCCGAACGCCGCGCGCGTTGGACGCCACCACCGCCACGTCACAGCAGCGGCATTCTCTCCCTCTATGCCCGCGTAGCACGCGGCTCGTCCGAGGGCGCATCCATGACCTAGCACTGGTTTCTGGTGCCAAATGACGAGGAGATGCTCGCAACAGGGTGACGTGTTCTCAGAATCGGGTGACAAGCTGGGAGCGTAGGCGGAATGGCGGGTTCGGGAGGAGGTGATGCCATCTCGATAGTTGGCTCTACCGCATTTCCCGTGCTCAGCAAGAGAGGAAAGCATGAAAGAAACAGCCTGACAGTTCGTAGGAATGCTTCTTAGTATGGAGATGGCATATTTCGGAAAGAAGATCTCTCGATACCGTTCTGCACAAGCTAGGGGCTAACTTGTTAGAACTGCTGAGCACGGGAAATGCGGTAGAGCCCGATAGTTGTGTAATGGTGTATAGCGGAAAAGCTCGGAAGCTAGCTCTGGGCTGGGTTTAACGCCTCAGATTTATTTTATATGATTTCCTATGAAAGTAACAGTGATATTCATTTAAGAAAAGCGTAAATAAAAACGAGACTGTATAATAGTTTGTGTAAATGGTCAGAGCCTGAACAAGTGATAATGAGAAGACAAGGAGCAAGACATGACCATTCGACGCGAACTGATCGATGAATTACTCAAAGACTACGAGACGCCCCAGGATATCCTAGGCGAAGGAGGCCTACTTAAAGAACTGACCAAAGCGGTAATTGAACGCTGCCTGGAAACGGAACTGGACATCCACCTGGGCTACCCCAAACATGGACGCAAGGGCTCAGCCCTCGGCAATACGCGCAACGGGTCAAGTCCGAAGACGCTCAAAGGAGAGCAGGGGCATGTGGACATCGAGGTGCCGCGTGACCGGCAAAGCACCTTCGAGCCGCAGCTGGTCAAAAAGGGGCAAACGCGGCTGGAAGGCTTCGATGACAAAATCCTCGCTCTGTATGCACGCGGCATGACCACACGTGATATTCAGGCGCAACTGCAAGAACTCTACCGAGTGGAGGTGTCACCCACGCTGATTTCCAACGTGACCGAGGCGGTGATGGATGAGGTGCGGCAAAGGCAGAGCCGTCCCTTAGAGTCCATCTACCCGATTGTCTATGTGGACTGCTTGGTCGTCAATGTGCGCGAGATCCAGCGTGTCCTCAATAAAGCGCTCTACCTGGTGTTGGCAGTTGACTTGAACGGACAGAAAGACTTGCTGGGCATGTGGATCGCCCAAACCGAAGGAGCGAAGTTCTGGCTCTCCGTGCTGACCGAATTGCAAAATCGAGGCGTCAAGGATATCTTCATCGCCTGTGTGGATGGGCTCAACGGCTTACCCGAAGCCATAGAGGCGGTCTATCCGCAGACGCGGGTGCAATGGTGCATGGTGCATCTGATGAGAAACTCATTGCGCTACGTCTCGTATAAGCACATGAATGAGGTGGCGACCGATCTCAAAGCGATCTACTCGGCCAGTACCGAGACGGAAGCAGAGTTCAATTTGGAACTGTTTGCCGAGAAATGGGATGCGCTCTATCCCAGCATCAGCAAGTCCTGGCGAGCACACTGGACCCGCGTGATCCCGTTATTCGCCTTCCCAGAGAACATTCGCAGGGTGATCTACACCACCAACGCCATTGAGTCGGTCAATATGACCCTGCGCAAGGTCACGCGCAATCACCGAATTTTCCCTTCTGATGAAACGGTCTACAAGGTGGTCTATCTGGCCATGCGCAACATCGCGAAGAAGTGGACGATGCCAATCCGGGACTGGAAACCGGCACTGAACCGATTTGCGGTAGAATTCGCGGAGCGGTTTCCGCGATGATGGGAAAGATGAGAGCAACAAAAGACGCGTCTACAGGTCAAGGGAATCGGCACATGTGATCTGTGCAACAAGTTAGCAGGGCAAGTCTTCCTGCGAGAGCAGCACTTCACCTTCGCTTGTACAGATGGGTAATCTTGCGCATGTTATGGAACTGAATATGAGCTACACTGTCTACTGAGGAACAAGCACCTCCTCTGTCCGTTCGTCCTGCGCTCCTCTCTCATGGAGCAGACAGAGAACAGCATGCAGGGGAGAGCTCACCCAAGGCTGCAAGGAATCGCTCCTGCGCAAGACATGAGCAGCCAGACGAGAGAAGAAGCTTATGAACATGAGGAACCAGGCGGATGAGACGTGACTCTGGCGTGCAGGATCGCCTGGAACACATGAACTTTGCTCTCGCTTCCCGAAAGCTTTAAGATGATGGGTAGGGAAAAATACTCGTTGGTAGATGTCTCGTGCGAGAGAAGGGGTATCCAAGCCCAAACAGCGATGCAAGCACCGGCAAACTACGCGCGCATGGCCGCGCGCACGGTGTCACGCGGGATCATTTCTTTCTGGAGATGAGAGCCCGCCTCCATCCGGCACCGCCAAAATGGGTAAGGTTACGCATGCCTGCGACCAGGTTATGCAGGTACACGCTCAAACAGACGATGCGTTGCATCTGAAAAGAAACCACAGACAAAAGGAGGAATGCTATGACCACGAATGATTTCCCGCCGCAGCTCGTCCTGCAGCAGCTGATCCAGGGCTTCCAGGTGACCCAGTGTATCTACGTCGCGGCCAAACTCGGCATCGCGGACCTGTTGAAAGACGGCCCCCGCAAGAGGGAGGACCTGGCGCAGGCTACGGGCACGCATGCGCCCTCGCTCTACCGCGTCCTGCGCCTGCTCACCGCCGTCGATCTTTTGACCGAAGGGGAGACCCACTCCTTTGCGCTGACTCAGCTTGGGACGTATCTGCAGACCGGCGTTCCCGGCTCCCTACGCACTATGGCGCTCGCGTACGGTGAAAAGCCCTTCTGGCCCGTCTGGGGGGCCTTGCTCCAC
>CATPCK010000649.1 GCA_955652655.1 uncultured Ktedonobacteraceae bacterium
GGGGCTGGGAAAGGGCAGTGGCGCTGGCTGCTCCGCTGCGAGAGCTTCAATCTGCTGATCTCCATGGGTCGGCTCAACTGCATCGCGCAAGTGCGGCTTTCGTCGGAACATCTCTGGTCGAGCACCATGCTCGACGATGCCTGGTTGCGGGTCGAAATGTTCCTCTCGGACTTCTTTCAGCGCCGCATCTACGTCCAGGTGTCGGAAGTGCATCTGTGCGCCGATGTCGCTGGTTGGGATGTTCAGGGTATCGACCAGCGGCGGGATTTCGTCTCGCGCTCCCGCAAGCGGGGGACCTACGAAGTCACCGACTTGCAGATAGAGGACTACTCCTACGGCTTAACCCGCTCAGGGTTCCTCTTTTCCAGGGGTGGCCCGATGTCCTGTGTGATCTATGACAAGACGCGCGAGATACGCCAGAAGAGTCAGAAGTGGTGGTTCCATGACATCTGGCAAGCCAACGGCTGGAACGAGGAAGAACAGCCAACGGTATGGCGAGTCGAGTTCCGTTTCAAACGGGAAGTGCTGCACGAACTGAGCGTGGAAGACGAGTTTCAGGGCGTGGAGGACGCCTTTGACCTCTCAGATCGGCTGCAAGCCCTGTGGGCATACGCCTGTGGTCATGTTGGGAGTGACAAGGAGGGTATTCATGATGGCTGGCTGCGCTTCGTGGTGCCTGGGGAGGACTCCAATCGCTCGCGCTGGGCGACCCATCTCCTCTGGCACGCGGTCCAACAAGCCTTTACCGCCCTTCCTGATGCGCCGGAAGATCGACGCGAGGTGGTACGCAAGCGCAAATTTCAGGCCAATCTTGAGCGAGCGGTGGCCTCCACGGTAGGCAATCTGTCAAGTATGGCGGCGTGGTTAGGCCGTGATGGGACAGTGGGAGAAGAAGCCGATTTGCTGTACATGATCGCATGGTTACGGGCACGGACACCGGTGTACCTGGGCAAGCGGGAGCGCAAATTTGCCAAAGAGGTGGAAAAGAAACGGGTGCGTTTTGAACGGCAACGTGCTGATGAGCAAGCGTGGGGTTCTGGTTCTCATGCGGGATAAATGGCTCATGGCAGGGCCATTGATGAGAAGGGAGAGTGAACGATGAGTGAGCAGACCAATGAGCGGACAATGCAGCTGTTTGATGTGGCGTTGTGGTGTACCTGGCCGTTACTGTTTCCTGATTATGTCGGGCGTATTCAGGCGATTGGTGCCTATGCAGCAGTGGTGTCCCTGATGGAGGTCGAGAGGGTTGAAAAGGTGGCATATGCAGCGGCTCGCCAGGTCGGGCATCCTCGCATTGATCGATGGAGCAAGGTGTATATCCCTTTGGTTGTTGAAAGGAGGGGTCGAAGATAGTGGAACTTTGAGTGTTCGTCAATGGTTCCCATGAGAGGAAGGTGGCGCCTATGGGTAAACAAAAGAGAGATGAGAGTTTTGTACCTTTACAGCCATTGCTGAGTATCGCTGATGTTTGTAGGATGTTACATCTGAGTCGCCCGAAGATATATGATCTGATTAGTGAGGGTCTGCCGATTATACGATTTGGCCGGGCTGTACGCATCTCTCCTATATCGCTACAACGCTGGTTAGCGCAACGAGAACAGATAGCATAGGAGGGGGTGTGGTATGGCAAAGCGCAAACATGGTGAAGGTTCAGTTTACCAACGAAAAGATGGGCGATGGGTTGCAGAAATTCGACTAGAGAATGGAAAGAAAAAGCAACTTTATCGAAAGTCAGAAAAAGAAGCGAATGTTGCCCTTAGAAAAGCCCTCCATGAACAGGAACAAGGGACACTAGTTACAAGCCCACAGCAAACGCTCAAGATGTACCTGGAGCAATGGCTAGAACAGGTACACAAACCTTCTGTACATAGTGTAGGCACGTACTATACATATCGAATTGTAATACAGAAGCACATTATACCCTCTCTTGGTCATATTCGGTTACAGCGACTTACACCACAACAAGTACAGGCATTTTATGCAAGTAAGTTACATGAGGGGCTTAGCCAAAAGAGGGTTAAAAGCATTCATGCAGTACTGCATAGGGCTTTAGAGAATGCAGTGAAATGGAACCTTATTGGACGTAATGTGTGTGATCTCGTTAATCCACCCATACCTAAGCGGCACGAAATACAGCCGCTTACCTGGGAACAAGCGCAACGTTTGCTAAAGGCGGCCCATGACCATAAGCTGGAAGCACTGTTAACAGTGGCGATAACAACGGGGATGAGACGTGGTGAACTCCTTGGCTTGCACTGGCAAGATATAGACCTGAAGACAGGGAGTCTTCAGGTTCGGCGCAGTGTCAATCGTATCGGCAAGCATGGCCTTGTTGTTTCTGAGCCAAAAACTACCAGGAGTCGGCGCAAGATCACGCTTCCTGCTTTTGTCATTGACATCTTGAAGCAGCACCGTGTACGCCAACAAGAGATGAAAGAGAAGGCTGTTGATTTGTGGCGGGAGACAGATATAGTATTCTGCAACTTGTATGGCGGGTATATAGAACCTAGTAACTTGCATGAGTGGTTTAAGAAACTGCTCAAGAGTGCTGAGTTACCCAACATACGCTTTCATGATCTGCGTCACAGTGCAGCAACAATTTTGCTGGGCATGGGTGTGCATCCAAAGGTGGTACAAGAGCTACTAGGGCATAGTAACATTAGTACGACAATGGATATATACTCTCATGTACTACCTTCAATGCAGCAGGAAGCAATGGGTAGAATGGATGATCTTTTTAAACAGTGAGGGCATTCGCCTGTAAATACGACATTTTCATCCGCTTCTGTGTCTGGCACAGACATCGTGCTTCATAACTGAATATCTCGCGGTTTCCAACCTGAAAGAATTGAAGAACTTGATCGTTGCAATGGGTGTTGTATTGAAGAAGTAAAGGAGTGGGGAAGCTCAATAAAGGGCAAATATCCCTTTTAGAGAAGACCGGGTAGTTTCACTGCTACCCTGTCTTTATGTGTGAGGGGAGGAATGAGACTACTCGTTTTTTCAAAAAACCATGCATATCAGATTGAAAAGCTATTCGTCTCCTTCACGCTTGCCGGTTAGCCTCTCTAGCGCTTTTTCATACTGATCGATTCTACCGAGGTGATAGTGTAGCGTTCGGGTTTATCCGGGTCGATAAGAACATCAACCGACTCTCCCAGTTGAACACGCACGGATTGTGGTGTATAGGTGCGGAACTGGTAGGTCGTATTTGTTCGGGGGTCTGTCCACTCGGCAATGATGATCTTAGCGGTACCTGAGCCCGCTGCGAATATGGAGTCTGTGACTCTTGCGATGATACGGGTTCCGTGTTGTTTCAGCCAACGGGTCTTGCTCATCGAACGCGCGAATAAACCAATACCGAGGACGATGATCGCTATGACGACGACGATGACGATGACAGTGGCCCACATTTGCTTCTACCTTTCTCTTCATCTCGAAGCAGGCTCATGTAACGTCTGCCATCCGTTGTTTCGTATCAACAAGCAGCGGATGCTGAACTCTCCAAGTACCTCTTACAGGGGTCCATCCTGAATTTCGGCTCAGAATAACAATTTGCTATTTACAATTCTAAACTTAGGTGATGGGATTGTCAAGAGATTGGTGTCACCAGTTTGGCAATTGCTACAACTGTGATAGATACTTGCCTGTCAGAACGACTGTCAAACACAACTTTGGCTAACTTCGCATTGACTGAATTGGCTTTAGAAGCTAGTTTAGCCAATGCGAGATATGAACCAAAAACGATTTCCAACATTTCATCATCGCCCGCGCTTTGCTGAAGGGATACGTCAAGATAGGCGCCTGGGACTAGGCTTTACTGTTCGCTGATGTACACCAATGTAAACCCATGTCAATGGGTTTGGGTGTCAATTTGGGGTTCTCCATCAAGTTGATATCGTTGGCGAACCTATTTCTCTGCTTGCCTTCATGTAGAAAACGTGCCTGGCTTGCTTCTACTCAAATGAAAGGTTCGCCAA
>CATPCK010000650.1 GCA_955652655.1 uncultured Ktedonobacteraceae bacterium
CCTTACGAAGCTCGCTTCTTCTGGCTGTAGTGCTTGCGCGCCTTGGCCCGGTTGCCGCAACTCTTCATGTCACACCAGCGGCGCGTATGGTTTTTGCTTGTATCCAGGAAGAGCCAGCCACAGGTATCAGATGCGCACACACGCACATCTTCCAGTTGTTCTGAAGTCAAAAGGTCGGCTGCTGCACGTACCACCGCCCACAGCGGCCGATCAAGATTGCGCTTTTCAGGCTGCCAGCCCCACTCGAAACCATATGGACCCGCCTCAACGCAGCTATGTATCATCGCGTGAGAAAGAGCGCTATTGAACGTCTCCAGGTCGCTCTCCGCGGGTGAAGTTCCCTGTGTCATAGTATCGAACAGGCGGTAGATGGCTTCGCGCAGCTCGATCGCCTGTTGCAATGTCGCTGCCGCTTCCTCTTTATGATGGCGAGCTTCCTCCTCCAGCAGTTTCGCCTCCTCTTCTGAGAGAATATGCGCCTCCTGCCCCCATAACAACAGGTTGTCGTAGCTGGTGAGCAGTTCACGAGGACTACTACTCGTGCGGTCATGAATTGTATTGCAAAAGTCCAGGCTCATATTTTTGCCCGAAAACTCGAAAATTGGTTGTTGTGTCTCGGTTTCCACCATGTCTAAACCTCCTAACTAAGTGTACCACATTTCATGTAACCAGTAAACCCCCTATTGACAGGTTAGTATTTCTATGTTATAATATAACCATCAAAACAGTTTTTAATAGTTAATCACCGACGCGAGGAGAACATCATGGAGACAATTTTGATCTTTGCTGTTACACTGGTTGTATTAGATCTCGTAGCCCTTAAGTGGGGATTCAATAGTCGAGATAGCATGAGCGAGAGCCCGATCTCGCTCGACTAAGCTGAGAGAAAGCGCAGGAGTGTTACAACTATGGCGGAAGTAAAGTTCGCGGAAGAAGTGAAGCAGACGCCTCAGAGTGCCCCCCTGCGCTCTCACTCGCTGAAATATGATGGGCTTTTAGTGCTTGTGTCGCTCATTTGGGGCAGCACGTTCCTGGTAGTAAAAGAGACTTTAAAGCTCACCGGGCCATTTACCTACCTGGCGCTTAGTTATGGTATCGGTACCCTGACGCTGGCACTCATTTTTCGTAAGCGCTTGCTGAACATAACTCGCCTGGAGATCAGGAACGGCCTGACCATCGGCATGTTTCTATTTACAGGTTATGCCCTACAAACGACCGGCATACACGTCAGTAAAGCAGGCTTTATTACGGGGTTGTATGTGCCACTTGTACCACTGTTCTCTTTCCTTTTTCTGCGGCAAAAACCCTCAGCTAAAGCGATTGTGGGAGTGATCCTCTCCATAATTGGCCTTTTCCTACTCTCAGTTAACAATACATTCAACCTTGAGTTTGGCGTGGGTGAAGTATTGATCCTGGGATGCGCTCTTGCCTTCGCCATGCACATTGTCATGATCAGTAAGTTTGCGCCCAGTGCCGATGCCATTAACCTGGCGATTGTCCAACTGGCCTTGACCTCGCTGCTCAGTCTCCTTGCCATACCTGTTGCGCGTGAGCCGTTTGTCATGCCTCCTCTGCCGGTATGGGGCGCGGTCCTGTTCATGGGTGTAGCGGATGTCGCTTTTACCCTGCTGGCCATGAACTGGGTTGGGCAGTTTGTGAGCGGTACTCGCGCTACCCTGATTTACGCGCTTGAGCCAATGTGGGCAGTGCTGGCTGGCTACCTGCTGGCGGGAGATGTTCTCAGCCTTCCAGCCTGGTTCGGCTGCGCATGTATTCTGCTGGGGATGATTGCCGGTGTACTGCGCATTCCATTGCCGAGGAAGAAACGGTTTTCTACCGATTTGCTAACAGAATAAGCTGAAGCATGCTGATTTGCCGTACAGCAAATCAGCATGCTTCAGCTTATTCTGTTCTATCTGCTATCTCAGTAATTCTCTGCGCCAGCCGCCGCAAAGCTTCGCGCAGTTCGCCAGGTTGGCGTATAACCAGCGTGCAATCAAGGCCAGCGAGTAGATGCGCGATCCAATCCAGGTTGTTGGCGTAACAGCGCAGTACAACACCGTTGTGCAACTGTTCCAGGGTGGCCAATGCTGGTGGCACCATCTGTTGGGCTTCCTCTAGCGTCGTTTCAAGCAGGACATCAACCAGCCAGCCGGCAGGCGTCATTGCGATCGAACGGGTCACATATGCAAGACAATCAAAGTCGGTTGGACGCGTATATACATCTTGCCCCATCTCGGCATGTAAAACCCTATCCAGCCGGAACACCCGTAAATCTTCACGCAGGTGGCAGTAGCCCACCGCGTACCAGTAACCAGCCCGGTAGACGAGGCCGTAGAGATCGACGTTGCGCTCGGTCGCCTCTCCCTCCCACGCCTGGTAGCTCAGACGCACCCGTCGACTCTGTTGCACTGCCGCGCAGAGGGTGCCCACGACTTCACTCGTAGGGGATACAGGGGGGCGCGTAAAATCAAAGACCAGTGTTTCCTGTACCGCCTGGACCCGCTCTCTCAACGCGGTAGGTAAAACACGCTCAACCTTGGCCAGCGCGCCCTCGACTGCTGGCGCGGCCACCGCCAATCCCAGCTGGCGCGCCGCTAGCAGGCCCAGCGTCAGGGCAAG
>CATPCK010000651.1 GCA_955652655.1 uncultured Ktedonobacteraceae bacterium
ATGGATGTGCTCCCGGAAGTGATATAGTGCGTGAGAATTAGAGGGACTACGTTGTACTTTCTGGTAGGCGGAAGTCGCCTGGTTGAGTGGGATAACGTGTCATACCTGTGCCAGGTCCCAGGTTCTCAGTAGGCGTTGAGATTTGGCTGGCCTTGCGCTCCAACGCGAGGTTGATCAGTTCGACGATACTATCCAGATCGATGATGTTTGAATTTAACACGAGATCATACAGGTGCGGGTCATCAGGATGATGGCGATACTGTGTTTGCAAGTAGCGAACTCTATCACGATCTTTCGTCTGTATGCGTTTACGGCCTTCATCCTGGTCCAACCCTTCACGGCGCATGACATAGGGGATGCGTTGTTCGATCGACGCTACAACCCGCACATGCAGAACGTCACGTCGCCCGGCTAGAATGACCTGTGCCCCTCGACCTACAATCACGACATGGCCAGCTGTAGCCGCTGATGTGACAACCTTTTCTAAGGCTTTGTGGTATTCTTGTGAGTTCGTTGTCAATGAAACCGACCCTGCCGAATACAGCGCTGGATCAACTGCCTGCATGCTGGTCAAAATACGTGAAACAAGACCCTCAGCATATTCATCGTGCGCCGCTGCTTCCGCTTCACTAACTCCTAATTCCTGTGCTACCCGTACTACTGCTTCATGATCAATTAGACGCCAGCCCAGACGCCTGGCAAGGCGTCTAGCAATTTCGCCACCTCCACTCCCATATTCACGCGAGATGGTGATGGCGCGCATTTGGGAAATGATACTGGAATCAACGCTCATCTTCTTCTCCTGAAATCTCTAGAGATGCTGCTATTAGTGTCACAGCTAAAGATATGCGCCAGGTTGAACGGTTTGTCTGTTGCAAGAAAAGCGCTACAAGTGATAGGACACATTTTGTTTATATTGTAGAATCTCATTACAGAATTAGCAACTAATCAATGCTTGACGCAAGCTCTCAGAAAAGATACAATGTAGCTTGAGAGTAGTGGTATAAAAATAACCTATTCACCGGGCGAAAGAAACCGTCCGGTTTTCTTTTGCCTTTAAGGAGTTATACATTTTTACTATGCAGGTTCAAAATACTATGGCCCATACAGAAAAATTGGTACAACGAAACGATATTCGCAATGTTGCTATCATCGCTCACGTCGATCATGGGAAAACCACGCTGGTAGATGGCCTGCTCAAGCAGAGTCACATTTTTCGTGAGAATCAACATATGGGCGAACTTATTATGGATTCTAACGACCAGGAGCGGGAGCGTGGTATTACCATTCTGGCCAAAAATACTGCCATTATCTATCGAAGTATAAAAATCAATATTATCGATACTCCTGGACATGCGGACTTCGGAGGCGAGGTCGAGCGAGTACTCAATATGGCCGATGGTTGTATTCTACTCATTGATGCGGTGGAAGGCCCGATGCCTCAGACACGTTTTGTACTGCAAAAAGCCCTGGAGCTGAACTTACAGCCTATCGTCGTAATCAACAAAATAGACCGCCGTGATGCTCGCATCGACCAGGTGCTGGAATGGACACAGGACCTTTTCCTGGAGTTAGCGACAACATATGCGCATCTCAATTTCCCTGTCCTTTATGCTGTTGGCCGTGACGGCGTGGCGATGTATCACCCGGATGATGAGCGAATTAACCTGGAGCCGCTGTTTGAGACAATTGTCAATACCATTCCTGCTCCAGTAGTAGATACCGGGGCTCCTTTCCAACTGCTGGTTGCAGCGCTCGACTACGACGACTATAAAGGCAAATATGCCATTGGGCGCATCGTGCGTGGGCGAGTGACACCGAATACCTTCGTTGCGCACATCAACCGGGATGGGGTGACATCACGACAAAAGATCAATCTCGTCATGACGTATAAAGGGCTACAGCGTATTGAAGTTCCTGAAGCGTTGGCTGGAGATATCGTAGCCTTAACAGGAATTGCCGGCGCCAATATTGGCGAAACCATTGCCGACGTAGACTATCCTGAAGCCCTACCGACCATTGCCATCACAGAACCAACCTTGAAGATGACCTTTGGGGTGAATACCAGTCCATTCGCTGGGCGAGAAGGTAAGTACCCTACGTCCAGACAGCTGCGATCGCGCCTTTACCGTGAATTAGAGACGAATGTCAGTTTGCGGGTCGTGGATAGCAATTCACCAGACGAGTTTATTGTATCGGGTCGTGGTGAACTGCATCTCTCTGTATTGATTGAGTCCATGCGCCGCGAGGGCTACGAGTTTCAGGTATCGCGCCCCGAGGTGATTACCCACGAGGACGAGAACGGCAAAATCGTTGAACCTATCGAGCACCTGGTTATTGACACCAGGGACAGCTATATTGGCGTGCTCACTGAGACGCTGGCATCCCGAAAAGCGCAGCTTATCAATATGACCAACGATGGTTCCGGCAATGTACGCCTGGAGTACCATATTCCAACACGTGGTTTAATTGGTTTCCGCAATATCTTTCTGACCTTGACTCAGGGCAATGGTGCAATGAGTAGTCTACTTGTCAGTTATGAACCCTGGCTGGGAAAAATTGGAACGACGCGTATGGGGGCACTTATTGCCTCTGAGACAGGAGTTGCCGTTACATATGGATTGAGCAACGCTCAGCAACGTGGTGACACCTTCATAGAGCCAGGTACGCCTGTGTACGAAGGAATGATCGTTGGACTCAATGCGCGGCCAATGGATATGGCAGTCAATGTGTGTAAGGAGAAGCAGAAGACGAATGTACGCTCTTCCACCTCAGATATCGCGGTACGCTTGACGCCGCCAATCATTATGAGCCTGGAACAATCACTTGATTTTATCAATAATGATGAACTGGTTGAGGTTACTCCACAGAATATCAGATTACGCAAACGCTTATTGACGCAGCATGAGCGATCGCGAGCTCGTAGTAACGAATAAAACTTTTAGAGGTCGACCGTTTCATTGCGCTCTTCTAACTCGGACAGGAGCACAAGTTCTTCGTATTCCTCGTGACAGGAGACACAGTGGCTCAGGTGGAACGCTACCTGGGCCATTTCTTTAGCAGGCATTTCGACGAGTGGATATTCGGGACGAGTTGCCTCGTAGTAGTCGGGAAATCGTGAACGACACTGTTCGCAACTGAGTGTGTCATCAGCGATTATTGCCTCGCTGAGTCGCACTAACCCATGGTCGCACTGTGGGCATGTGCGGATATGGGATACAATAAAATTGCTCAAACTTTCATTATCTTGCCAATTCGTGTGCATCAGTAGCTGGTGAAGTTCAGAACAGCCCATGAAACATATCCCCCAATTTAGTGCAGCTTTTGCATCTGCTTCATAAAGCTACACGTATATACTATTTTATGCTATTCTCGCCATACTTGTAAAAACTGCATTATCTCGGGCTTTTTACGTAATGCCCTTAAAGCTCTATAACGCCACATATAAATCTCTTGCACAGATACGTGCAAGAGACTTGCCATTTCACTTTCGTCCATATCCGCAAAGTAAGTGCAGAGCAATACTTGCTGATAGTTGTGATTACGTAGTGATAGGATAGCATCTTTAAGGATTTGATGCAATTCCTGCCTTTCTATTTGTTGCTGAGGATCATAGTGTTGTTCATCACTCGGTATTTCGTTGTACAGTTCCTGTTTATTCTCAATTGAGAGACAAGAATCTCTATCTCGCTTCTGTATATAAACATGGGCTTGACGGATTAATATAGTTTGTGCCCATTTCAGAAATGAGGCGGGATCACCTGGCCCTGCCTGCGGATTACAAGTTATAGACTGGTACAGCTCTTCAAGTGCCTGGTGCAGCACATCTTCAGCAGCATGGGTATCTTGCTGCAATCTATAGGCATAACGTGTATATCCCCAAAATCGTTCCAGATAACGCCTGAGGTTTACATAAGCGGCATTACGAACTTCGAGCTGGGGCGAACGCCAGGCTTCACATAGCGCGCGACTGCACATTCGCAGAGCAATACGTCTGAGCAAGCCCTGTGAAGGTGTTTCATCACCTTTACACTGAGCCTTCCATTCCCACAATATTTGTTGTGCCAGTGCATCAGTTGTGAGTATACCTAGCGCACAACTTCTTATGGCCTGATTTGCCACAAAATTGATTTGGGACCATAAATCATCACCTCGCTCAATCATAACTTGCCTTTCTATTTTTAATACACATAATGTAGCATCAATCTACTTTATAGGACGATTATAAATCGAAATATTAAAAATTGCAAGTTTTTCTCTCTCTCTTTCCACCTGAATCAATAGACGGGCAAAAATGGCTCGCTAGAAAACGCGCGCAAAAGTTTTTCGCGCTAGAGAATCGAGAGGGAGTTTTTTATGATCACAACATTGCGGAAGTGGGTATTTCTGGTAGTTATGGTGCTTGTATTGCTTATAGGTCTGCTCGGTTGGACGATAAAGATGGTAGCGGCTCCTCCATTCCCGCTACATCATAGCAGCGTTCACGCCAGTCATACACTGGCGCTCATCCATCCTTACTGTCCACCCCCACCGTACGACTGTCGCTAGGGTCAGCTGGTTCCCGCAAGCCTACAGAGCAACATGCTAATGCCTGGGAGGGTTGGCATGTTGCTCTTTTTCATACATCCTTATCAGTTGTTGCCCTGTAATAGTTCCTTTGTATGTGCTATCATTAGGATGAAAAAAATAGTCTATGGAGAAACAAGTGTGACAAGGGCAAAAGAACCATCGCAACCGCATGTGACCTTTTATACAAAGGCTGGTTGCCACCTTTGCGATGAAGCGCGTGATATGCTTGATGACATAGCGGCCCAGTCAGACTTTGAACTCACAGAGGTCGATATTCGGAGCAATCCGAAGCTTTTTGAGGAATATCGCTATCGCATTCCTTTCATTATCATCAATGATGACACAATCCTGGAAGGTCGCATTGATTTTAGTAACCTGGCAAAAGCCTTTCAGTTACCTTGAGGGATACGTTTTCGATAGATCAGTAGTATTAGCATCCCTGCCCATACGGCGAGGAAGAACACTATGGCACTACAACAACAGGTTAAAAAAAGCAATAGAGGAATTTCCCTCTTCTCTTTGAAACAGAGGCAGGCTTTTGGGCGTTTCAACCAGGCATTGGGTGAATGGTTGCTGACTTCCTGGGCGGCTATCATCACTATCGTACTTGGTGTAATTGTTGCTACGGCATTGGCTATCCCTTTTCTTTCATACTTTGGGCTGGACGCTATCGCGAAGCCGCTGTTTTTTTCACTGCATTTCATTTGTGCCCAGGTTCCTTCACACTCGTTCTACGTCTTTGGACATCAACTGGGACTCTGCGAACGTAACCTCTCCATCTATACATCGATGTTCCTGGGCAGCCTGGTCTTTGTGCTGAGCAAAAAGCGCATGCCTGG
>CATPCK010000652.1 GCA_955652655.1 uncultured Ktedonobacteraceae bacterium
CCCACAACAATTGGATGAGTTGTTGAGGCAGTAGGGCCCACAACAATTGGATGAGTTGTTGAGGCAGTAGGGCCAACAACAATTGGATGAGTTGTTGAGGCAGTAGGGCCAACAACAATATAAATTGTATATATGGCGTTAGTTATTTGCTTTTTTTATTGCTCTCTACGGGTGGGAGTGTTATAGTAGCTGCATGAAAATTACTGCGCTTGAACCACAGGTGAATAATGTTGAGCGGATCAATGTGTATGTTGATGGCCGCTTTTTGCTGGGAGCCAGTGCTACAGTTGTCTTGCAGATGGGTTTGGAGTTGGGACAGGAACTGTCGCCTGCGCAGATGGAGGAGTTGCGCCGCGAGGAGGCGCTGCAACAGGCTGTTGAACGCGCTTATAATTATCTCTCGTATCGCCCGCGGAGTCGTGAGGAGGTGCGCCGCTACCTGCGGCGCAAGGAGACTGCTCCCGAGGTTATTAATGCCGCGCTGGAGCGTTTAGATCGGCTTGAGCTGGTGGATGATCATGCATTCGCATCTTTTTGGGCGGAGAACCGCGAGCAGTTTAGCCCGCGAGGGGCACGCGCTATCAAGAACGAACTGCGTATGAAAGGGGTCGAGAGGGAGGTCGTCGACGAGATGGTCAGCGATGAGAAGGACGAGGAGCTTGCGCTGAGGGCCGGACGCAATAAGGCTCTGTCGCTGGTGCATAATCCCACGATGGACTTTGTGACTTTTCGTACGCGCCTGGGCTCGTTTTTGCAACGACGTGGCTTTGGTTACCAGATTGCTACGAGAACGGTGAAAGCGTTATGGAAAGAGTTGAAGTCGGAGGATGGGGAAGAGGATCAGGGGCAATAAGCAAACAGGAAGGAATCATTTGTTCGTGGACGAATCGAGGGAAAAATTGCTTAAGGAACAACCAGCTGAACATCCAAGCGAACCCCCGCCAATTGAAGGGAGTGCCTCAACAACAATCGATTACTCGCTGCGGTTGAGGAACACGCCACCACCGAGCGCCGGGCAGTTAGTAGCGGTGGCGGTGGCCGCGGCTGTTTATACGATCCTGTCCTGGTTATCGGCCTCGCTGCTCTCTTCGGGTATACCCGTGGTGTCGTTTCTCTTTGTGGCGATTGGCTTTGGTATTCCTTTCGCACTCTGGTTCGGAGGGTGGGCTTTTGTAATTGCCTATATCGGCAATTTTATTGGCGCCGGTCTCCTGGTTGGCACTCCTTTACTGGTGGCTCTTCCCTTTGGCACGGTTGACCTGATTCAGCTGGGTTTACCTATGATCCTCTATCGCGTATTAGCAAAACGCTTTGGGGTAAGTCCCATTGGGAAGGATGTCTTTACGGTTCGCGGCTTCATTTTCTTCCTGGTGTGCGCGGTGCTGCCCAATAATATTATTGGTGGACTGTATGGCAACCTCATTCTTATATGGGCCGGGTTTAATCCTCCCAGTACGCTGCTGTCTGCCTGGTTTATCTGGTCAGCTTCGAATATTGTGATTACCGCTGTGATTGGCTCGATTCTGTTAAATAACCTGGGACCGGTGGTCGAGCGTTTTGGCTTGACGGTGCGGAACGCTTTGAGTTGACAGGCCAGTGTTGCTTAGCGGAAGAGTTCTGTTACTGAGCGCCCATCATGGATGCGGCTGATCGCGCCGGCGAAGAGTTCGGCCACCGAGAGGATGGTCATATTGGGGAGGCGCTTGTGATCTGAGAGCGGGATGGAATCGGTGATGACGATTTCCTTGATGGGGGCATTGGCAAGGCGTTCCATCGCGGGACCGGACAAGACGCCGTGAGTGGCGCAGCAATAAATGTCGCGCGCGTCGTGGTCGTGTACTACTCGTACCGCCTGAGTAAGTGAGCCTGCGGTGTCGATTTCGTCGTCCACGATCAAGGCATGCCTGCCGTGGACGCTGCCGATGATGCCCATGGCTTCTATGTGGCCGTTGTTGCCAAGGCGCCGTTTTTCTACGATTGCCAATGGTGCGTCAAGACGATCGGCCAATTTACGTGCTTTCTTGGCGAAACCCTCGTCGGCGGCGACAACCGTGAAGTTGTCTATTTCCTTCTGCACAAAGTAGCGTGCCTGGAGTATCTGCGCAGTCAACTCATCGACAGGTATGTTGAAAAAGCCCTGGATTTGGCCCGCGTGCATGTCCATGGTGAGGACGCGCTGCGCTCCGGCGACGGTAATGCAGTCGGCGATCAGGCGGGCTGTGATGGGGACACGCGGTTGATCTTTCTTATCGGTGCGGCCATAGGCATAATAGGGTATTACGGCGGTGATGCGGGCGGCGGAGGCGCGTTTGAGAGCGTCTATCATGATCAGTAATTCCATGATGGAACGATTGACGGGTGCGCTGAAAGGCTGAATGATGAAAACATCGCGTCCACGTACGTTGTCGTTGATTTTGACGAAGATGTTTTCGTTGCTAAACTGAAAAACATCCGCGTCGCCGAGTGGGATGTGCAGATGCCGACAAATAGAGGCCGCCAGTTGGCGGTTGGCATTGCCCGTAAAGATGCTCAGTTCTTCCATGC
>CATPCK010000653.1 GCA_955652655.1 uncultured Ktedonobacteraceae bacterium
CCAGAGATGCCGCGCTCTGTAGTTATCTCTACAATTATGCCCTCGCGTGCAGTCATTAGCCCGTGGGCGGTGGTGAAGTTGTTGCGAAATGGCAGGCGATAATTGTGCCACTGGACATCAAGGATTTTCATACTGCGCGAGCGCCTAAGGCAAGCGTGGGAATCTGGAAAAATCCGGCTTGCGCTTCTCCAGGAAGGCATTTCTCCCCTCCTGACCCTCTTCGGTCATGTAGTAGAGCATGGTTGCATTGCCGGCGAGCTCTTGAATACCCGCGAGGCCGTCGGTATCCGCATTGAAAGCCGATTTCAGAAAGCGCAGCGCAATCGGGCTTTTCTCGAGTATTTCCCTTGCCCATTGTACGGTCTCTTCTTCCAGGCGTTCTAACGGCACAACGGTGTTGACCAATCCCATATCCAGGGCCTCCTGAGCGCTATACTGCCGGCAGAGATACCAGATCTCACGAGCCTTTTTGTGACCAACGACACGCGCCATATAGGTAGCCCCCCACCCGGCATCAAAACTGCCGACCCTGGGACCAGTCTGTCCAAACCTGGCATTATCGGCGGCAATCGTCAGATCGCAGAGCAGGTGTAGCACGTGGCCGCCTCCAATGGCATAGCCTGCAACCATTGCTATGACCGGCTTGGGAAGATACTTAATGACTTTCTGCAAGTCGAGGGCATTCAGGCGGGGCACACCATCGCCGCCGACATACCCACCATGACCTCGAACACGCTGATCCCCTCCAGAGCAGAATGCCTTGTCACCTGCGCCTGTAAGAATGACCACGCCAATTTCCGGGTCCTCGCGGCAGACATTGAAGGCGTCTATCAATTCCGTCAGCGTCTCTGGCCGGAAAGCATTGCGCACTTCGGGTCGATTGATCGTGATCTTTCCCATACCCTCGGCTTTTTCAAAAATGATATCTGTGTAGTCGCGGACTTGCTTCCATTCTATTAACATATTTTTCTCCTTTTATAACTCCTCACTGCCCTTGGCGGTTGGTGCGGGTGTGGATGAGGAAATCCCCTACGAGGGAGGCAAATTCCTCTGGCTGTTCCAGGTGAACGGCGTGACCAGCGCCGGGTACAATACACAGTTGTGATTGTGGCAAGGACCGGGCCATAGACCTGGCAATGGCAGTGAATTTCGTATCAAGCTCACCGGCAATCAGCAACACTGGAATGCGCAATGTGGGGAGTCGAGCATGCAGAGATGGCTGGACTCCTACACCGACACCGCGCAGGCTCTGTGCCAGCCCGCTGGCCCGGTTATTCAAACGCTGTCTGCGTAATGCCTTTCGCGCTTCCGCCGGCAGTGTGTTTTGGCTGGCAAACAGTGGCAGCTTTTCCCAACGTTCAATGAACGCTGGCACACCATCGCGCTCTATGCTCGCGGCCAGCGCTTCGTCGCTGGAGCGCCGCTGCTCGCGCTCAGCAGGGTCTTCCAATCCAGGTGAAGCGCTCTCCAGGATGAGTGCGCGAAAGAACCCTGAAAACGCCGTGTAAAGCGCTATGCGACCGCCCATCGAATAGCCCAGGAGCACGGCTTCGCCCTGATTCACTCCCAGCTCTTGTAGCGCCGCCAGGATATCGTGCTGGCAGTTTTCAATCGCATAGCGCCGCGGATCATCGGGAGCATCGGATCGACCATGACCGGGCAAATCAAGCGCAATTACTCGCCAACCACGGGAAGCAAGTGTGTCCAGGTGACTTCCCCAGCCTGCCGCACTCCCGGTAAAGCCGTGCAACATGACCAACGTCGGGCCCCCGCTCTGGCACACAACCCCAAGCCGTATACCGTTCACCTGCACAAGCATACTTTCCATGTTCAATTCCTCGTAGCTATTTCCTGCTGGTTGAGGGCCTTACCGACTACCTCCCAGAGTTGACGATGCATTTTGACATTGCTTGCGCGCTCAGTCGGAACCTCGATAACATGCAAACCACCCGTATGCAGTCCCCGGCTCACGAGCTTGCGAAACTGCTCCCAGCTCTCCACCTTTTGATACTGACCGCCATACATCTGCACTGCAAGACGAAAATCCAGTCCCGTCGGCGTGCCGAAAAGCTGTTCAAAATGCTCTGAATAGGCAGCCTGCGGCAGGAAGGAGAAGATCCCCCCACCATCATTATTGATCAACACGATAGTAAGGTTAAGCCCGTGTAATCGGGCGGCAAGCAATCCATTGAGATCATGGAAGAACGAGAGATCACCGACTACCAGGATCGTTGGTTTGTTCTGCCCTGCTCCCGCGCTCGCACCCAGAGCGCTGGAGACTACTCCGTCTATACCATTTGCGCCGCGATTGCCCATGATGCGTATGCGCTCTCCGATGCAGTGGAAGAAGGTATCCAGATCGCGTACCGGCATACTGTTGCCCACGTAGAGCGTTGTATCGTCCGGTAACAGGCCGGCAAGCTCGCTAAAAACTCGCCCCTCAAAGAGCTCGTCGAAACCCTGGATTGCGGCCTGAACTGTTTGTTGCGTTACCCTGTCCGCATCCTGCCATATGGTTATCCATTCTTGAGAAACGGATAGTTTCCCGCCAGCCTGCTCGAGCGCGTTAAGGAGACCCTGGCAGAGTGCTGCAGGGTCGGCATGAATGAGTTCACTGGCAAGCTGCGTCGGCTCCTCCCAGCCACCATGTTCATCGATCACGAGCAGGGGGCAGGATGCATAGCGCTTCAAGTAGGGCAGTACCGGTTTGGAGGTCGGCATAGCGCCAAAGCGCAGCACCAGCTCTGGTTGCGCACTTTCGATAAAGGAGCCGATCCGCAAGAACGCATCGTAACTGGAGAGTACCATGGCTTGATCGTGAGATCCGCAGCGCAGTTGTGAGAGAGCATCAGCCAGAATTGGATAACCGAGGCGTTGAGCCAGGCGCACCATTGGCTCTGCCAGAGATGGGTCATCGTTTGGACCAATAATAATGAGGCCACGTCGTACCCTGTGTACCAGGTCCACCAGGTATGCAATGCTTGTAGCTGCCGGTGCGGCCGCCGGGGCATCGCGAACATCTACGTATGGGGCATTGTTTGGCCTGCCCTGCCAGGCAACCGGGTCGCGCTGCGCGGCCTGGAGCAGGGGTTGATCAGGCACTGGTTCGGGGGTCAGTGGCTCGCGCAATGGAAAGTTGAGGTGAACCGGACCGGCGGGAATAGCCTGCGTTAACGCCGCCGCCCGCACCGCAACGGTACGAATATAGCGCAGGGCCGCATTTGTGGCTTCAGGTAGAGCTACCTCGACAAACCACTTGACGTACGCCCCATAGAGTCGATTTTGATCAATACTCTGTGGCGCACCATTATCACGTAGCTCGTGAGGACGATCCGCCGTCAGCACCAGCAAAGGCACGTGCGTTAATCTTGCCTCGACAAGCGCAGGCAGAAAGTTTGCTGCTGCTGTCCCCGATGTACAAAGCAGCGCCACTGGCTGCCGCAACTGCTTTGCCATGCCCAGGCCAAAGTAGGCTGCTGAACGCTCATCCACGTGCATCCAGGCGCGCATACCCGCTTGCGCTACAAACGACATGGCCAGAGGGGTCGAACGAGAACCAGGGCAGATTACCACGTTTTGCACACCGGCTCGTTGTAGCTCATCTACAAAAGCGCCGACATAGGCGTATGTCGGGTTTATGGGGTCCTGTGATTCAGTAGATACTCTTGACATGCTTCACCCTCTATTCTAACCACCCAATGCACCCAACATCACTTGAAGTTTCAAGCAGGACTCGGCAAACTCGGTCTGGGGATCAGAATCGGCGACGATGCCGCACCCTGCAAAGAGTCTGGCTTTACTGCCATCGATCAGCCCGGAGCGCAGCGCCACGGCGAACTCACCATGCCCGCTCGCGCCAATCCATCCAAGCGGAGCAGCGTACCACCCCCTGTCCAGCTTCTCGGTACTTCGTATCGCCTCGAGAGCAGCATGGCGGGGGAAGCCTCCGACAGCCGGTGTAGGGTGCAGGTCCGCCAGGATATCAAGAATGCATCGGCCTGGTATGAGTTCACCGAGAATGAGGGTCTTCAAGTGCTGTACATTTTTCAGCTTCAGCAGTTCTGGTACGCTGGAGACATGGACGTGGATGCAGTGATTTTTAAGAGCCTCCCGCACCATCGCTACGACAATCGCGTGCTCACTGTTATTCTTCTCACTCTGTAGCAGCTCCATGCCGATGCGCGCATCCTCTTCCCCGGTTTCACCGCGCCGTGCTGACCCTGCCAATGCCATCGTTTGTATTTGACCGTCCTGGGCCTGAACGAGCCGCTCTGGGGTTGCACCCACAAAGAAGCGCTCCCCGCGCTGTACGGCAAAGACGTAAGCGGTTGGATAGCTCTCGCGCAGCCGCTGGAGCGTTGTGCTGATATCAAATGCTCCAGGAG
>CATPCK010000654.1 GCA_955652655.1 uncultured Ktedonobacteraceae bacterium
ACAATCCACAGCAGGGCCACCAATGCGTCTCCTGTGCCATAAATAGCTGCCCCAACCGCGTTGACGCCGACCAGGTACTCCTCGTGGTCAAAGCTGACACCTGTACGGACAGCCTCTTCTACACGTGCCATAAACTGCTGGGTATCCGTTACCGCGTGTTCTGTGAAGCGCGGTAGCGCGTGTGCATGCAAGAAGGCCTCGCGCTGTGCCACCGTCCAACTCGCCAGTACGAATGGGCCAGTTGCCGCGGCCAGCAGGTGCACACGCGTCCCTCGCGGGGCGGAAATATGCAGAGCAGGTTGTGCTCCTTCGTCCACCATACTTTCGATGATCCGCACGCCCTTCTGCTCGATCTTCCCAAGGAATACCGTTTCACCTGTACTGGCTGCTAGTCGGCGCATAGCGGGCAAAGCATAATGACGCAGGCCAGCACGCTGGACATAGGCTTGCGCAAGATCATAAATGCGGGGGCCCATTACATACCGTCGATCCTCTGCCTGCTCGATCACGCCATTGCTCTCCAACGTTTTGAGCAGTCCGTGGATACTCCCTTTACTCATGTTGAGCGCTCGTGCCAGGTCCGAAAGAGTCAAACCCTCTTCGGTAGCGCTCAAAAGATCCAGCAGGCGAAAAGCCCGCTCTACCATCGGTGCAGGCGCTACCGCCATACCAGTCTCTTCGCGAGTATCAATTTGTTCGCTATATTGAACTAATCGTTCTTCCATGGGAACATGGTAACCAATTTCAGGCTAGAAGTCAAGGAGTATTCCTGTTAGATGTCGTTCCTTTCTCATTGAAGAGCGAGGACAAAGTTGAAGGTTGCCAGTTGGCCGTTGGACGTATTTTGCACAAGCATAAGTAGCTCAGGGGAAAAGATGCCGTCGCTGTCGTTACGTGGTTCTCCAGGAAAGTAGAGTTGTGTGGTGAGAACAGACTGGCCAAGGGCCTGGACTTTCAGGTGAATATGGCGCGTTCGACCAGGGTATTCTCCGGGGACAATGGTTTCAAGGGAGTAGCGTCCCTGCTTATCTGTGTACTGGTGACCACGCAGCCTGAAGCCAGTGTTGTCGTAATTCCCGTTACTATCTGCATGCCAGAAGTCCAGCCACGCATGAGCAATCGGCTGGCATGTGGTAGAAAACACGTAACCGGTGATCGTGAGGGATGTTCCTGCGAGACCTGGTTCTCGTAAAGAAGTACGCTCAGGTGAGCCGGGCTTGTAAAAGGGTCCTTCTGTCTGGGATGGGGTAGGTGTACCACTACAAGCTCTGGTGGATGTCGTTGCTTGCGCTGTAGTTGCAGCCTGCGGCGATGATGTTGTATTGCTCACAGGACCCGCACAGGCTACGATGAGCAGGGCACCCGGCAGCGTAAGAGATTGCTTGAGAAACGAACGTCGACTGACGATGTTCTCGGACGATATGTGCCGCTGTGGCATCTTGATCTCCTGTCTGAAGGTAGTCTATCGTAGAAGAAAGTCCCCACCCGGTTGGTTGGATGGAGACCTCCCTTGTTCTGCTCTCACCCGGATAATGAGAAAGAAATTACCCATGAATTTTGAAATTTACCCCCAACCAATCACCCCACAAGAAACGCCCGCGCCAACTGGTTAAACGTATCAGCACGCTCGATATGCGGGCAATGCCCACAGTCAGCAAACACCTCCAGGCGGCTTAGGGGCGTACGTTCAGCCTCCTGTGCATGAGTCACAGGAATCACCGCGTCGGCAACTCCCCAGACGACCAGCACTGGAACGTTCAGCCCTGCCAGGGTATCGCGCAGGTCGACGAGCTGCTTGCCATCATTGAATGCGGCATTGGTGGTTGCAACCAGTGCCTCGTGCGCGCCGGGCTGCATGCGCTGTTGATAAAGCTGGTTTACGAGCTCATTCTGGATCAGGCCCTCATTAGCTAAGAAGTGTGTGAGTTCCACGCGTACGTTCTCAGGGCTGGGCTCGGAATGTATCAGCTCGAGCACCGTGCGATCAATCTCCGGCCCCAGGCCCGCGCTATCGACCAGTACCAGTCGTTCTACCCTCTGAGGATAGCTTCCGGCGAAGGCAAGAGCCACTGCTCCTCCGAGAGAGTGGCCAACGATGCTCACGTGCTTCCAATCTGGACCAAGAGCATCGAGGAAGCGTGCCAGGAACTCGGCCAGCGCCGGCACGCTGTAGTCTGTAGCCGGCCTGGCGCTACTTCCAGCACCAACGAGGTCAAGCGCGCAGATGCGGAACTGATCGGCAAAGGCAGGCAGGTTTAAAGACCAGGTGGCCAGCGAGCCGCCCAATCCATGCACAAAGACCACGTATGGGGCTTTGATAGGTCCAGCCACCAGGCAGTGGACCGCTATACCACCAACGTCAACATCCTGCTCCTCGGCCTCTTCAGAAGGCGCCGCCTTCGCTTCCTCTGTGGCACGCAGCACATCCTCGCGCCCGATCATTCCTCCCGGTCCCGTTCCAACAACCGTTGTCAGGTCAACGCCAAGTTCCTGTGCAAGCCTTCGCGCCGCTGGTGAAGCATTCACGCGTCCACTTGTGCTGACCGGTGCCCTGACAGTTGCGCGCGTTCCGGTTGCCGTTTCTTTGGTCGCTGCTTTCCGCTGACCGGTCAGCAGCTCAGCCTTCTGCCGCTTGATCTCGGCATCCTCGCGTATCAATGCCGCCACTTGTTCATCGGTCAGTTCCTCACCCGGCACGATAATGACAGCAAGAGCTGCCCCTACTGACGCATCCTCCCCCTCCTGTACCCCCAGCCAGCGCATTATGCCTGTTGCGGGTGCTTCCACCTCGTTCGTGGCCTTCTCGCTCTCGATCTGCACAATGGGCTCGCCCTTCTGGACAGAGTCGCCAGGACGTTTCAACCATTCGACAACGAGCCCCGTCTTCATAGCCAACCCCCACTTGGGCATGCTTAAAATAGTTGCCACGCTGCCTCTCCTCTCTGTTTTTCATCGTTTAACCAGCTTGCCATGCAATGGTATCCCTCCGCCTTACACGACTTTGTTGGCGAAGGAAAGAACAAGCGCGAGCAGGGCAACCACAAGGGATCGCCCCTACGATTGACGAACGGCCTGGGAAGGGGCTTCGTAGCATAGTAGGGGCG
>CATPCK010000655.1 GCA_955652655.1 uncultured Ktedonobacteraceae bacterium
AAGCTAGACGCGCCAGCGTCGTTGCAATCTGTCTTTCAATCAGGTACATTCCTTGCAGATTGCTGAGCGAAGCTAGACGCGCCAGCGTCGTTGCAATCTGTCTTTTAATCAGGTTACTAGCTGACTATTGATGGACGCCATAGCGACGCTCCAAAGCCTGAATGTCAGGCAGGCCAATCTGATCAGTGAATTGGGAAAAGGTGGCCATGCGCTCAGCAAATGCAAGGGGCGTCCGTCCCTGTTTGAGCACCTCTAACAGTTCAAGCAGAGCATGCGTAGCCGCGAACAGCATGCTGACAGGAAAGATGACGAGTTGATAACCAAGAGCGTGAATTTCCTCTAAAGATAACAACGGCGTCTTACCACTCTCTGCCCAATTATAGAGTAATGGTACATCTGGAAACGCCTGTGCAATGGCGTGCAGTTCCTCTATGGAACGGGGCGCCTCGATGAAGATGGTATCGGCCCCTGCCTCACGGTAGGCTCTACCCCTGTGTAGCGCATCCTCAAGACCATACACGGCATTGGCATCAGTCCGTGCGATAATCACGAAATCGGGGTCCTGCCGGGCATCAACAGCGGCGTGTATCTTCTGAACCATCTCGTCGACGGGAATGACTTGCTTGCCCTCCATATGACCGCATTTCTTAGGCCAGACCTGGTCCTCGATATGGATAGCAGCCACTCCTGCCCGCTCATACTCACGAACGGTGCGACGCACATTGATCGGGTTGCCATAACCAGTATCAGCATCTGCGATAAGCGGTCGATCGCCAACAACGGCAGCGAGGGCTGCAGCGCGGCTCACCATCTCGCTCATTGTGAGTAGGCCGACATCTGGCTGCCCAAGTACGCTGGCTGCTGTGCCGAAGCCGGTCATGTAAACGGCAGGAAATCCTGCCTGTGCAATGAGGCGCGCGCTGAGGGCATCATAGGCTCCGGGAGCGACAAGAATATCCCTCTGAACAAGCAGTTCACGCAGGCGTGTAGTGTTAAGCATAGCAAGATCCTTTGGCCAGGCAAATATACGATTCAGCGAGAGAAACTGACGCAGCTTGCTCGAATGACGCCACGTTTGGTTTTATCTCCCTCGACGACAATCTTCTCTCCCTCTTGTAACTCCCATATAGCTGTAGGAGGAATGTGCGCGCCTTCACTGTTGAGCATGAGAGTATGATCATTAATGCGTACAGCAACGACCTCGGTCTCATCTGTATCCCGCTTCTTATAACTGCCTGCTACGATATACCTGTGTTGTTTTTCTGGAATGGGGCTAACTCCAATGACTGTCACCTCATATGCTGTTTTTTGCGTTGACTGGAAATGGCCCTGACTGTCCTGTTGTGCCTGCTCAGGCTGTGTATCTATCTGCTGAAGTGTAGAACCTCGTTTGTCTACCTGCTGCTGTGAGTTCCCTTTGCTGGATGGCCTGGAGAATAATGATCCGCTATACGTGCGTGGAATCGCCATTTGTAAAGCTCTCGGCATCGCATCGAAGCGGTAGTTGACCATCACCTGTTCGGCATCAGGAGCATCTTGCATAACATTTTGCTCGGATTTGGGCAAAAGCTCCTCGAGTTCTACGACACTCCCATCCACTTGCATACCAATTGAAGCTGGAACCTGAATGGAAAAATGGGCTCCTCGGAAGTATCGTGTCGTCTCGGCATCGAGCTTCTTCTGTGCCAGTATTGATAACGCTTGTTCTATTGTTTTCACTGGACCATTTGCAGTTATCAGACACACATTGAGCAGCCCATCATCTACATGGGCGTCCGGATCTAAGTTCACTGCTCCTCCAAACATCGGCACTTTGCTTACGATCACTTCCCAGGCCTCACCCTGCCAATGTGTTTCAACGTTGCCCGCCTTATTCATTACTTGCACCTGGACAGGGAATGGACGCTGTTCGGGGAGTTCTTTAATCGTAGAAAGATCAAAAGCCAGGGGTCCAAAGTGATATTTGAGAGGCTTAGATATATGGGCCATCATTGCTGCGTCGATGCCCATTCCAACATGCAGGAGAAAGTACTGCCTGACCTGGGAGGATCTCTCTGGCTTCTTGCGCGTTTTCGTACTGTTCGTCGACTGCTGATCATTTCCCATCCCATTAGGAAATGCCAGACCATCTACCTCTACGTGCCCAAGATCAACCTTGCGCGCCTCGCTGTTCACAATCGCTAGAGCCGCTTTTACCGGGTCATGGGGTACGCCGATTGTCCCTGCCCATATATTGTACGTGCCGCCTGGCAAATCGGCGACAAGGCATTTTCCACCCGCGTTCATGACCCCGTTGAAAACAGCATTTAGTGTCCCATCTCCGCCGTACCCCATTACCAGATCATAACCATCACGGGTGGCCTTCTGGGCTAGTTTCAATGTCTCGCCACCGTATTCTTTCAGCGCGACATCTATTTTCCATCCTGCCGCAGATAAGACAGCAACTATGTCAGGGATTTTTGCCAGGTGTTCACCTGTTCTGAGATCAGCCACAATACAGGCATTCTTG
>CATPCK010000656.1 GCA_955652655.1 uncultured Ktedonobacteraceae bacterium
ACGAATGGAACGATCCGTCCCAAAAAACCTACCCCTGTAAATCCACCCTCGCCCCTACGGAGCATCCAATTCCATTTCGTCAGGTTGATGCGTATTGAGCGACCCTCGCGGTCGCCCTGTTGTCGTCGCCTATCATCGTCGCCCATCAACGTCGCCTTGTCCTCGTCCCTAAATGAGAATCGACTACTTGACCTTCTTGAAGTATTCAACCGTTGCCTGGATGCCTTGCTCTATGTTCACTGTGGGTTTCCAGCCGAGGATGCGTGATGCTTTGCTGCAATCGAAGTAGGTCAGGCGAATATCACCAGGACGCCTGGGAGCTCGTACGATCTCGGGTTGATACCCAATCTGTGTCGCGAGCAAATTGTAGATCTCGTTGACGGAGGTACCTTTGCCGGTGGCGATACAGAAAACGTCGTTGTCACCATGACCAGGTTCCATAGCAATGAGGTTTGCGCGTGCTACATCCCCCACGTTGACATAGTCCTTCTGCTGCTCTCCATCCCAATCGATACGGATCGTTTCATGATTGAGGAAGCGTTTCGCGAAGATGGCTATAACACCCGCTTCTCCGTTGGGGTCCTGGCGCGGCCCATAGACATTGCCGTAGCGCAGCGCTGTATATACCAGGCCGTATGCCTGTTGCCAGTAGCGCAGGTAGTGTTCCGCGACCATTTTGGTGATACCATACGGCGATTCCGGGCGTTGTTCCACCTCCTCATCGATAGGTAGACGGGCAGGGGTGCCGTATGTCGCGCCCGATGAGGCAAAGGTGATCTTACGCACACCCAGGCGAGTGCAGTTGGTCAAAATATTGAGTAGACCCAGCACGTTGACGCGCGCATCAAGCTGCGGATTTTTGGTTGAGACGGCGACACTATGTTGCGCGGCTTCGTGACAGACGATTTCCGGCTGCACACTATCGAAAACCTTGTTCAGGCTGTCTTCATCGGTGATATCGACACGAAAGAAACGCGCCTGAGGGTTCAGGTTCGTGTTCTTACCACCACCCTCTTCCCACAGGTTGTCTACCACAGCGACCTCGTGTCCCGCGGCGATACATTGATCGACAATATGAGAGCCAATGAAACCCGCTCCACCAGTCACTAATATCTTCATCAGGAGTAAATACCCTTTCCATATTAAGAATTGCGCCAGGAAAACCCAGTTTTAAGATTGAGGATTCGTGGCGACCTGCTTTGCAGTATACTACAGTTCATTAGAAATTAGCATACGCGTGAACTGAAAGGTAGCGTTTTTCAAACGTTGGATACGAGGGCAGCGACTCTCTGCCGGGGTTTGTGGGTCTATGACTCCAGGTGTCCTCCAGGGAATTGCATCAATTGCTCCAGGGCGGTCTGCAGTTCTTCGGGGTGCGTCAAAACAGGGAAGATACTCAAGCCTGTTTCCTGTTGCAGGCGTTGAAGCGCCTCGCGATCCTGTGGATTTAACATAGCCACGGTAAGCATGTTGCGCTCGCGGCCAACAGGATAACAGTGAAGCTCGTGGGCGAGCCTGGCATTGACGAGTTGCTGTACCCGCATAGGGGGCTTTTTGGGTAAGAGTGAGAGGTAAGGTATGCCCAATTTGCGTGCAAGGGCTGGCCACTGCTCTTCTGTGGCGGGTTGCTGCGTATTGTGGGCCTGGCGCCCAGCCGATTTACGCGTGGGTCGTGTGGCAGAAAAATCGGAGCACAAGTTTACCTCGCTGGCTGCTGCTATACACTCGGTGATGGATTGACATGGTGACGGGTAAGCGCTATGACCAATAGTTATTTCGAGTGGACGGATGATATCCCTGTCAATGGTATTATGAATACGCCAGAGCAAAGCATCCCAGAGGCGACTCTGCACAATCGCTCCTCCCTGGTGGTTCGCTCCAAGTAGCAAGAAGTGCAGGGTAGTATCGAGTAGAAAGACCACATCTGTTTTGCGTACCAGCGGGCGCAGGTTGTCCATAAAATAGGTCATACTGGCACGCGGGTGACTTGAGCTCGTTTTGCTGTCAACACTAAAAAAGAGCTTGATGGTCACCATGGCGAGCTGGCTAATGCCTGCCGCTGTTATTTGCTCGATCCTTGCTGCAATTGTATCTCTTGTTTCAACGGTCTCATAGATATGCGCAGGTGCAGTCTCTTCCATTGATAGACGAGTTGCAACTTCATGGCCCATCGCTGGCTCCTTTATAAAGTTGAATCTACATGGTATCTGATACAATCAATACTACACAAGCAATCAACTGAAAAGCGTGGTGATACGGTTACATTTCCGTTAAGACTTATCAATTAAGGTTAAGAAGCGTGTACCTGGAGGACGGTGGAGTATGGACATTTCATCAGGATGCGCTTTGTTTTGGGCGATTTGTGCTTTTTTCTTGAGTGGTAAAGGGGTAATTAAGTGACGAAGAGGTTGCCGGTGCATTGTCCACCGACAACCTCTTCGTCACTTAAATAATGCGATGCTCCTTTGCTTTTTCAGAGTTCACTGAGCACCTTCAGGGTTTCAGCGCGTACCTGCTCAGCCTTAACGCCCATACTGTTTAGCACCCCTGCCGCAATACCTTCTCCTTCGCGCATCAGCCCTAAGAGAATGTGCTCGGTGCCAATATAATTGTGCTTCATAAGACGTGCTTCTTCAATGGCTAGCTCGATCGCTTTTTTTGCACGGGGAGTGAGGCCGATCTCGCCTTGAACGATATGATCTCCGCGACCGATAATAAATTCAACAGCCTGACGCACATCGCTCAATTGGACACCCAGGTTAGTCAATACTTTGGCGGC
>CATPCK010000657.1 GCA_955652655.1 uncultured Ktedonobacteraceae bacterium
CGAGGGTGATACTGTGCTTGTTGCGGTTCAGTCCCAGGTAATAAGCGCTCTCGCCGGCAACGTAAGGGGGGCCGAACTGGCGTGTATCATCTCCTTTACCGGGCTGCTCTACTTTAATAACCGTTGCGCCCATATCACCCATCATCATCGTACAATATGGACCGGCAAATACACGCGAAAGATCAACGACGACAACGTCTGATAGCGCGGCTTTCGGTTCGACCGTTCCCTGGGGTTCTTCGTTGTTCGCTTTGTGCTTATTCATAAAAGGTTTTGTCCGTGTCCTATACACAATCTGACAGCTCATCTTGAGAAAAACGTGATCGACACCGAGGTACGTGTTGTGATCGGATTATATCGTTGTTTCCCTATATTGGCAAGCCATAGCAAAGCAGCTTTCTCCATCCATCCGGAGGAAAGTACCCGTATGTATACTATACACATGTGTATCTATATCCGTAGGGGTGGGGTGGGGCTTACACGACTCTGTTGACGAATGACAGTTCTGGTGGAAATGAGGTGTACAGCCTTCTGAGGGCGACCCATGCCGCCGCGTTGCACTTGTTCTTGCATTCGCCAACAAAGTCTTTCACGGGGAGGTTTTTTTGAAACGAGGAGGGAAGCGGATTCGTCTCGTAGGGGCGGGGGTGGCTGGGATGAAGGGAGGGGACGCTTGCGTCGCCCATGGAGGGAGGGACAACGGGACGAGGGCGACGCAAGCGTCCCTACGAAACAAGGCGGTTTCATAAATACCTACCCGTGAATGCGGGGGCGGTGTGGAGCGGAGTGGGGACCCTTGTGGTCGCCCGCGTAGCTTTAGGATGACAATTCAACGCACATCATCAGGGTACCGATGCGTGGTACCATAGAAGGAGCACAGTGTTCTGTCAATCTCGATTCGAAAACAAAAATGTAGTGGCGGGGCTTGCCCCCGCCATATCTCTAGCCATCAAAGGAAAACTATGAGCAAACGTCTCGATCTCCCTCAGACGTTGAGATACTCTCAGTGGAGATTCATGAAGGTGCGGGAACGCCTCACCCCTCACGCTGGTCAACAACGAAGGAGTGTTGTATCTCTCCCACCTCCTCTACTCGTGTTCCTCTCAATCATCTCGGTTCAACTCGGCGCTGCCTTTGCCAAGAGCCTGTTCCAGGAAATTGGTTCGGGGGGCATCGTGTTCTTGCGCGTGGGATTTGCGGCCATCGTGCTCTTGCTTATGTGGCGTCCACGGTTACGGGAATACACTCGTGCGGACTACGCCCTCATCGTGCTGTTTGGACTAACGATTGCTGTGATGAATGCAGCCTTCTACGCAGCCATCGCCCGCATTCCACTTGGGATCGCCGTCACCCTCGAATTTGTGGGTCCGCTGGGAATCGCCGTGGCCGCATCACGTAGCCGGCGTGACCTGCTGTGGGCCGGGCTTGCAGTAGGTGGAGTAGCCTTGCTTGCTCCCATTGGTAATGTCAACATCGACCCGTGGGGCGTGGGACTGGCGCTGTTGGCCGGGTGCGGTTGGGCAGCCTACATCCTGCTCAATGTCCGTATCGGCCGCGCCTTTACAGGAGGAGCTGGACTGGCGCTCAGCATGAGTGTAGCAGCGCTGGTGCTCATCCCACTCGGCGTGGGAAGTGGCAGAGGCATGTTGCTCGATCCCAAAGTTCTCCTGGTAGGGGTTGGCGTGGCCGTGCTTTCTACCATCATCCCCTTTTCACTGGAACTTGAGGCTCTTCGCCGTCTTCCTGCCCGGGTGTTTGGGGTGCTGATGAGCCTGGAGCCAGCCATTGCAGCGCTCATCGGCTTTATTGTGCTCAAGGAAACTATTGGCTTACGTGCGCTTGTCGCACTCATACTTATCATAGTGGCCTCGGGTGGCGTCTCATTCTTCCAGCAGCGCCGCGATGAAGCGAAGTAACCACTCACCAACAGAAGGAAAACTCATATCGCCTCGCCAGCCTGACTTCGGTTTTCGGGACCGAGAAGCAATCATTCGTTCCCCGGCGAATCACGTTCCGCAATCATGCGCTGCAATTGGACGGTACTCTTCTTCAATTCTCCACCCAGGAAGATGCCAGGAACTTGTGGAATGAGATGAGGATAGAGTGCAAAGACTTGACCGCCAAAAGCAAAGAGGGGGCGCGGGGGAGGTAGCTCTTGTACTTGACGTGCCAGGTCGATCAGTGTTGCCAGGTACGCCGGAATACTCAATGAGATACAAATAAGCGCGGGCGCCATTTGCTTGATCGTTTGCAGCAGCCCCGCAGTCTCGATACTCTGCCCCAGGTACGCAACGCGTGTTCCAGCACGTCGTAAAAAGAGAGCCAGCATCAAAGGTGCCAGTTCGTGTGCTTCACCAGGGGCACAGCACACAATCACAAGTGGACCGGCATTCGAGGAAGGAGAGACGTGCAACAGATTGGTCAACAAACCGCGAAAAAAGCCACTGGCAAAGTGCTCTATAGAAACGTTGATCGCTCCTACCTCCCACATCTTGCCAATTTGCCACATCGTGGGTACGATCAGATCGGTGCAGGTTTGTTCAACGGTATAAATCGACAGCACCGACGCCATCAGCGTGCTGGCCGTAGATTCATCTAACTTCTTGAACGCCGCAAGAAGATGTTCTTGCACCGTCCGCAGGTTAAAGATTACCTGGTAATTTCCTCGTTCTGCATCGGCAAGTGACCATTCCTTTATAGATGGCTGAGCCTGTGTTTCTTCGATTTCAGAACTGCTTTGCTCCTTAGCTCCCGCCGACTGCTCCACTGGTGAAGCTTCCGGCAAGGTTACATAGAAGGAGGGCATCCTCATTGTGGAAGATGATCGCTCCTCTTTTAATCGTTGATATTCTTCCTTCATATGGCGGAAGAGCGCTATGGCCTGGCTGATCGCCATCCCTTCATCGACGCGCTCCTTGAGCCACTGAATCGTCGCAATGTCACGTTCTGAATATAAGCGGTAATCGTTATTAGCACGTTCTGGAGAGAGAATATCGTACCGTCGTTCCCATGCACGTAGTGTTGGAGCGGGAACACCTGTCTGTTGCACTACTGCCTTCGTATTGAAAATTGGATTATCTGAGTAGCGCTCTAGATCAAGCCATTCATTTTGCCCATCTCGTACTGTCATATACTCTCTCTCGTTCCGCCTTTGAGCAATCAATCTCTTAATCACAAGCGGCAGTGCTGCTATAAACTCCAATCCCCCATGTTGCGAGCGATGCCGTTCGTGGCGAGAACTGTGCATCCGGTAACGATGCAGTATCCTGTGTGAGTAGTCAGTTAACCATATAGTATTTCGAACTCACCTATA
>CATPCK010000658.1 GCA_955652655.1 uncultured Ktedonobacteraceae bacterium
ACTAAGCGATCACGTCCACCAGTCTATCAAATTGCTCCATCTCAGAGACGCAGGGGAAGATAAGCAGTTCGTCCAGGCCGATATCAGCAAAGGCTTGTATATCAGCTTTGAGCGCCTGTGGTGAAGAGATAACGCTCTTTGAGATCACTTCCGCTCTCTGATCTCCCAGGTAGTTGTAGTAGCGGCGCAGGCTTGCGACGGCGCGTTCGAGGGCAGCAGGGCCGAAGGCATATTCTATACTGCTGACGAGGCGCGGCTTGCCCGGGCGGCCTGCCTCCTTCCATGCTTCTACAACCATGTGTAGTACCTGGCGGCGAGTGGATGGGTCGCTTGCTCTTCCCAGTACAAAACCATCTCCCCAGCGAGCAACGCGCTGGATCGCAAATGGTGTGTAGCCGCCGATCAACAATTCAGGTCTCCCCTGGTGAGCCGGTAACGGTCCTACTGGACCGGCAGTATCATTTACCGACTGGCCGGACCAGATGCGCTTCATGAGAGTGAGCTGTTCCTCGAAGCGCTTTCCTCGATCATTAAACGATGCAGGGGCCGCGTGAAAATCATCGGCTCGCCCTCCAACGCCCACACCGAGGGTCAAGCGACCGCCGGAGAGGGCATCGAGGCTGGCCGCCTGTTTGGCCAGGATGCCGGCGTTGCGCAGCGGTGCGATCACCACTGAGGTCATCAAGCGAATGCGCCCGGTAATACCTGCAACAGCCGCCAGTGTAATAAGTGGTTCATAGTTGCTGTAAACGAGGCGGTCAATGATGCCAAGGCTGGAGAAGGGACCGGCATCGGCTCGCCTGGCCCAATCCAAAATGAAATCCCTGCTTACACCGGGGTCTGTAGCTGGTAGACCAATGCCAATTTGCATAATGCCCTCCAATTTATTTTCTGTACTTTCAAGTGTGGAAACCTTTTCCAAGAAATGATAGCAAATATCGTCAAATGATTGTGAATATGGTATAGTTTGGCTATGAAGTTAAGTCAGCATGCCAAACAACAGGGAATTAGTTACAGCACGGCGCTACGCTGGTGGCACCAGGGAGCAATCCGTGGCTATCAAGCGCCATCAGGAACGATCATTGTCGAGACGGAGAGCAAGCAAGCCGAACCAGACGTGCGAGTCGCGATCTATGCCCGCGTTTCTTCCGCCGAGCATAAAGAGAACCTGGAACGACAGACCGAGCGGCTCACGCAGTATTGCACCATCCGTGGCTATCGCGTCTTGAAGCTGATCAAAGAGATAGGATCAGGCGTCAATGATAACCGTCCGAAGTTATTGTCTTTGCTCAGAGATCCGCTCATCACGCGGGTGGTTGTCGAGCACAAGGATCGGCTTACGCACTTTGGTTTCCGCTATATCGAGACGCTTTTAGAAATTCAAGGAAGAACCATTGAAGTGGTCAATCCAGCAGAAAATAACAAAGAAGACTTGCTTCACGATGTAGCCAGTATTGTCTACTCAATCTACGCCGAAATCTACGGACGAGGCCTCGCGAAACGAAAAACAGAGCGCCTTGTGGAACAGCTTCAAGCCAAGGAAGACGATCATGCAGCTAGTTGAGCAACATGTGGTCTCCAAAAGCGATCCGCGCTTTGCCACCATTGATCAGGCGGCCTTTGCCTCAAAAAACTTGTATAACCAGGCGAACTACCAGATTCGGCAAGCCTTCATCCAAGAGGGGAAGTACCTGCCCTATGCCGCAATTTTCCACCGACTCAAGCACCATGAGGCATACTGTGCGTTACCTCGCAAGGTGTCTAACTCCATCCTTATACAATTGCACCAGAACTGGATCGCTTTTTTCAAGGAGATGGATGCCTACCGAGAAGATCCCTCGAAATTCCTGGGACGCCCGAACATCCCCGGCTACAAAGACAAGGAAAAAGGGCGCAACATTCTGATCTACGACAAGCAGGCCATCGGCAAGCGTGTTTTCAAAAAGACGGGGAAAATCGTCCCGTCAGGACTTGGCATTGAAATTGAGACGGAGGTTTCATGGGAAGCTCTGGATCAGGTGCGTATCATCCCACGCGGTTCCTGCTATGTGGTCGAGGTAGTGTATCAAAAAGCCGAACAACCAGCACCAGTTGATCCGAAGGTCATTGCCGCCATCGATCTTGGAGTCAACCAGCTTGCCGCCATCACCAGTACCAAACCAGGCTTCCGGCCTGTTCTCGTCAATGGTCGCCCGCTCAAAGATCTTAATCACTACTACAACCAGCAACGCGCCCAGCACCAGAGCCGTTTAGCTTGCCAAAACCGGAAGACTTCCCGCAAGTTAGACCGCATCACGACGAAGCGCAATCGCCGCGTCGCACACTATTTGCACACGGCAAGCCGTCGGATTATCGATCTGTTGATTGCAGAAGGCATCGGCACCCTGGTCATCGGCAAGAATCGCCTCTGGAAGCAAGAAGTGGAGATGGGGAAGAAAAATAACCAGCAATTCGTGCAGATTCCGCACGCACGATTCATTGACCTCCTCACATATAAGGCGCAGCTTGTGGGAATCAACGTGCTGGTTCAGGAAGAGAGCTATACATCCAAAGCATCGTTTCTCGATCTTGACCCCATTCCGACCTACGACCCAAATCGCAAAGAGAAACCTCTCTTTAGCGGCAAACGGGAAAGCCGTGGGTTGTATCGAGCAAAAAATGACAGGCGCGTCCAGGCCGATGTGAACGGGAGTTACAATACACTGCGCAAAGCCTTTCCCAATGCATTCCCCGAATCTCTCCTTGGAGAGCAGGGGATAGTGGGGCCAGCAGTTGCCCCTTGCCGTCTCGTCGATAAGAGTAGAGAGGATACCGGTTCCTCAGTATCAATGAGTCGTCTGAATGGATGAGTTGGAGCATTTGCTATCACTTTCCAATACTGTACCTTTAGGGATTATTCAAAGCAAATGTGATTATAGGATGACTGGTCGGCCATGCACGTTTTTCCGATTCCTCAGCGCTATGCGCTTCACAGTGGTGTTTTTGTGCAGCTGCGAGTTTGACAGCCGCACAAAAAGCAGGGGAAATGATGACCTATGATTATTGCTATTGCCTAATAGAACCGAGATGTGCTATAATCGACACGCAACGGGGATGTGCTCTGGACAAAGGCTTCTCTGCGCCTTCGATGGAGTACTTGTTTGTGGGATTGAAAAAGAGTTTGCAGGGCAAGAATCGCCACCCACACTGCCTCTCTCCTATTGTGCGCCGGCCCATGTGCCAGTTGTGCGCTCAAGCAGACAGATTTGCAGCATTTGATTCAACGAAAAATTGCCTCTACCCCGTATATAGATATGGAAAGAAGAGTCATGAAGCAGAAACTGAAAACACACAAAGCTATGGCGAAGCGCGTCACGGTTACCGGCAGCGGTAAAGTGATGCGCCGCAAGGTTGCTTTAAACCACCTGCGCCGCAATAAGTCACCTCGTGCCGTCCGTTCGATGGATAAAGAGTTTCAGTTGCCCGCGAGTGATACCCACCGCATCAAACGTCTCCTACCTTATGCCTATTAATGTATTAGTCATGTAGAAAGAATCGAATGGAGGATTAACGATGCCGAGAGTGAAACGTGGCGTAGCCGCACACAAGAAACATAAAAAACTTTTACAGATGGCTGAGGGCCATCGTGGTACGCGTAAACGCCTTTTCCGTCCAGCCCATGAGTCCGTCATGCGCTCGATGGCGTATATGTATCGCGATCGTCGTACTCGCAAGCGCGATATGCGCCGACTGTGGATTACGCGTATCAACGCGGCTGCTCGTATGCATGGCGTCAGCTACAGCAAGTTAATGCACGCTATCCATACTGCCAATATCGATGTTGATCGCAAGATTCTCGCTGAGATGGCCGTCAAAGACGAGGCAGCCTTCGGTGCATTGGTGAATGCGGCCCTGGAGACAATCAAGTAAGGCCGAGAGCCGATGCTTATCACTAGCCCGCATAATCCACGTATTAGCAAATTGCAAGACCTGTATACGACAAGAGGCCGCAAAAAAAGCGGCCTCTTCTTGATGGAGGGTCCACACCTTCTTGAGGTCTTGCTGACTGCTGGTATTGCGCCGCGCGAGGTGTATTTTCAGCCAGAGTTATTGCAACGCACGGTGAAGGGAAGAGTGCTTCTTGAGCGGCTGGTGCACAAAGCAGGTCTGTCCGATGACCAATTGATAGAGGTGAGCGAACGGGTGATGGGTGTGTTGAGTGATGCACAAACAGCGCAAGGCGTGGTGAGCGTGCTACCTCTTGAAACATTCAGTCCCACGCGCCTATACGCAAAGCGTCTTCCAGCACACCGTCCCGTACTCCTCATTCTCGATAACCTTGCTGATCCTGGCAATATGGGCACTATTTTACGCACAGCTCTGGCTGCTGATGTACACGCTGTGTTGCTGACTGCTAACTGCGTCGATTGTTATAACCCCAAGGTACTGCGATCGGCGGCAGGTGCGCATGTTGCTTTGCCGATTGAGACCGATCTTACGTGGGAGACTATCGCGGAGGAGGTGGCTTCCCACTGTGCCGGTAATCCTCGAGTCTTATTAGCGGAAGCGGGTAGCCCTCATGTGTATTACGAACAGGACCTGGTAACACCTTTCGCGCTCATTATCGGCAACGAGGCCCAGGGGCCATCGTCAGAGGCCCGGGCATTGGCAACGCTCACAATTTCCATTCCCCTGGCGAACGACGTGGAGTCTTTGAATGCTGCTATGGCGGCGGGAATTATATTGTACGAAGCGGTACGCCAGAGGCGTTAGGGACGAGCATTCCCTGATCCATAAGCCCCTCATCCATAAGAAGAGAGCTAGCCATGAGTGATGCACTAAAGCACCATTTATGGCTAGCTCTTTTCGCGGGAGAAAATGTTTGGATTGTTTGCTTAGCTATCTATTACCAGTGGCTATTCATTTCGCGGCTGAAGTCATGATATTGCACGAGAGCTGGCGCTCCACAACTGTCACACTCATCAGGGGCGGTTACAGTATGGATCATGCCACATACCTCACAGACCCAACGTTGCGTCGAAGGTTGCGATGAAAGTAATCGCATCGCTTCGCGTACCGCGGCATCGTTGTCTTGAACGATATTTCCTGTAATGGTAATGGTTGTTCTCTGTGCGATCATTGATAGCCTCCTGAATAGCACCCTGTCTTTATTGATAGAAAATTGCTGGCTGGCTCGCAAAAATATGAGAGCCATGGATAGTGTTTGCTTAGTTTAAGTCTAACAGGCTGTCTTGATGAATGTCTATGAATTCAGATAGGGGTTATGGATGCTATATATAACCAGGAGTTTATGGAACTAATCCGATTTGCGCGTTTTTCGGTTTCCTCACAGCTACGCTGTTCGCAAGGGGTTTTTTGTGCGGTTGTGGAGGTGGCTGCGGCATTCGGGGAATGATGAAGGTAGTGAGGGAAGGAAGGCGAGTAGGCGAACGCCTACTCGGCCATAGAGACGGGGCGGAAAATAC
>CATPCK010000659.1 GCA_955652655.1 uncultured Ktedonobacteraceae bacterium
CATGGCCGATGTTGGCGATATCCAGGTCATCCCCGCGAACATCGAGAAGAGCTTTGACCAGATCGCGCTCGCCATTGGTTATATTACCGAGCGCAGCGTGTTTCCGGTGGTACTTGGCGGTGACCATTCGATCGGATACCCGGATATTCGTGGCACAGCTCCCTACATTGACGGCAACATCGGCATCATTCACTTTGACCGCCACAGTGACTTGAGTGAGAAAACCTATGACGAGCGCATGCACGCTTCACCTTTCTTCCATGCGACCAACATCCCCAACGCGCCCGCGACGAACCTGGTGCAGATCGGAATCGGAGGATGGACCGGCTCCAAGCCGGGCATGAGGATCGCTCACGAAAGGAAAGCAACAGTGATAACGATCGAGGATATCGAGCACTTTGGGATCGAACGCATCATGGAGTACGCATTAGAGATCGCCTGGAAAGGAGCCAAAGCTGTCTGGCTCTCGTTTGATATTGATTCGGTTGATCCCGCATTTGCGCCGGGCACCGGAACGCCGGAACCAGGTGGTCTCTTGCCACGAGAAGTCCTTAAAATGGTGCGTCTTGCCGCGCGCGAAGGACTGCAAGGTATGGAGTTGGTGGAAGTCTCACCGCCCTATGATGTGTCGGATATTACCGCATTGCTCGGAGGTCGCGTCATTATGGATGTTCTCGCGACGTTGGTCGAAGAGGGCAAACTTGGTGGCATTAGATAAGCTGCCGAGCAACGGCTACCCCGTGTTCGAGCGCGAGATGGACACGCCCACCAACGAATGCATCTCCACAAAAGGCCAGCCCCAGAGGGAAGGCTATGGCATTGAGCTGCTCTGCGTTGGTCGTTTCAGCGGGTAAGGCATAGCGCCAGTGACAGATGTCGGTAAAACATGGACTGGACAGTGGCTCATCGAGGAGTGCTGCCACGCGTTTTACCACATCGCTGATGATCTCATCAGAGGGAACCTGCCACCACTCGCGGCTGTAGTGAGGAGCCATCTGTGCGATGAGCAGACCTGCCTGCTCGGGGACACGCTCGGGAGCCTTTTCGTGTTCCCAGGCTAGCCAGGAGATTGCATGGGCCTTATCCGTGTTCACGAGCGCGTAATAGGGGCGAGTTTGCGGCGCCGGTTGGTAGCCTAGCATGACTGAGATGAGCGGGCGATAGCTCACCTTGCGCAGTTGCAGGCTTACGCTCTCACGTTCTGCCGCGGGTAACTGGCTAGCCTCGATTATTTCCAGTGCGTGGCTGGCAGGAACAGCAATGAGTACGCGCTCAAACTCACCTACAGGATGTCCCGTGCCATCGAAAAGGCTCCATCCTGCGATGGTGCGCTGGAGATGGTCAATACGTGTGCGCAGCCGGATATCGAGGCCGTGGGCCATATCTTTCGCCAGGGTGTTCAGGCCACTGCGATAGGTCCATTTTGGCTCCATGTTCTGGAGGGGATCGCCCTCCTGAATATGTCCCTGCTGATCAAAGATCCAGACGGGTTTAGTGATATCGACCAGATCGGCGGCGCGGAAGCGTTCGGTGATCAATGCGGAGCTCACTGCGCTCCCGCCCTTGATGTATTGTGCGCCATGGTCATAGATAAAGCTTTGTTGCTGCCTGGTTGCGGCTCGTCCACCAACATCCTGGCTTCTCTCAAACACAGTTACGGCATTCCCTGCGTCACGCAGTATGTGTGCGGCGGCAAGTCCACTGCATCCAGCGCCGATAATAGCTATTGATTTCAATGTTCCGCTCTTTCCAGGAGAGTTCATTGCTCGCTCCAGTGTACTGAAAAATAGAGCAAGCCTTTTCTTTGAACACACAAGCCGAGATCTGTTCTCTGCATATTATACATTGAAATATCGCATGTATTTTGAGAGAGATCCGAATGATTGGCATGCGATGGATTTTGGGGGAAATGTGTCTGATTTCGCGACATAATTTTTTTGGAAATGGGTGAGCTTATTTTGACATATACTGGTGTTGGCGATGCGATGGTTTGTCCGGTGGTCAATTTGGCACCTCGACAGCTTATTTGATCATTCTTTCTGTGGAGGGGAGAAAAGGAAGGTGGGAGCCAGGGTCGCCACTACATTTTTGGCCGCCGGCCACAGCCACCAGCAGGGCCACCTGGTCTTCATGATGGAGGGCTATCGCAAGCGTAGCATCAGGGTCCGGGCGGGCATTGTTGATGAGTATACGCATGTAGGATGGTAACAATCCAGCTTCATCCAGCAAGTACGGTCGCGCACGAGGGTAGGTAGCGATCATCCTGTCCAATAGCTGTCCCAGTGTGATGGAGGAGGTATCGAATGATACCTCGACGAGTGGCTGGCCGATGACGACTCGCGCTGCGCCATAGAGTACGACGCCAATGCCGATGGTGTCGAGCTTGTCCATAGGAACGAGCATGTTTAACTGCACGACCCCGGGCAAGCGACCGATCTCTACTCCGCCGGTGATGGTACAGCGATTGCGCACCTCCGCCTGTGTCATGTGTAACACATCGGCTGCGCGCTGCATGGCATTATCGGTCGCTTCGTTCAGGGTTGGTCCGGTTCCAATGAACTGCACAGGACCGACGTTGCGCTGCAATTTAATATGGTAGCGCTGGGCCAGGCGCTCGCCAGCTTCCAGTTCCTCCTTTGAGTAAGGGCGTGCGATGAATGGCAAATCCTCGGCCACGGGCAACAGGATGGGACCATCCAACGACAGGTTCTTGATGACATTGACGCGGACACTGGCTTCAGCGGTGATATCGGTGGTGTGCAGGCCCAGTTCACCGTCGCCCTGGTTGGCGTGGCAATCGCCAATATAGACGCCGCCGCCATCGATTTTGACCGGGCAGATGAGGATTGCGCCCGGACGGACCTCGTTGGTGTCGAGGTGCGCATCGGTCTTCACACGATTGAGCGTTTCCAGCGTCATGCCATACGGGTGACGTGCTCCGACCAGGAAGTTACCGAAGTCTCCAGCGTTGTGCGAGTCGGGTAGATCGGCGCTCGGCGTTGTGCCGATATTCCCGATGAACGGGCGCAGGCGAGCAAGCGTACCGGGAATGGTGTGTGGCTCAAAGAGGAGAATGGGGTGCTGGCGTGCGTTGGGCGGAAGGGCCGCCACCTCGCGGGCACGCTGCGCAAAATTGTGAGCGTTGGCGTCGTCCACTGTCAGGCCGACGTTGCTATCGTGATCAAAGACGATGGTATAGCCCTCCTCAAAGCCGAATGGGTTGACGACCGTGCCGCATTTGGCACAGTGAATGCTGCTCTCTCCGGTCCCCTCGACGCGGCTGGCAGGCCACGGTGTGCCGCAGCCTGGGCACTTCTTATCAACGAAAGGATCGTCGCCAAAGGCCGCGTTGTTCGTCACCATCGTACCAGAGGAGGTGGCCAGCGACAGCACGCGCATTGTCTCGATGGTGATCACCAGGGCATCACCGACCCTGGCTCCCTCTACAGCCACCGGGCGCGTCACTTCGTGCCCACCACGGAACTCTGGCGTGATCATCGGCCCCCAACAGCCTGGAGGAACAACACAACGGATGTGCCCGCCGTCTTTAATCGTCGCCGCGAAGCCCAGGCTTGGGCCAACGAGACCACCGGTATACTCATCTACAAAGACTTCATTCTTGATGTCACTGTCCATTGTCTGCATGAGCTATCTCCTTTCGCCATAGTGGTGGGACACAAACAATAGCCATTATTAGAGAGCACTGCACGGCAAGATCCATAATGGCGACGCGCATACGCTTGTGGAAACTACTCGGGCTAGCTA
>CATPCK010000660.1 GCA_955652655.1 uncultured Ktedonobacteraceae bacterium
AGGCAGGCGCACGACATAACGTGCCTGTTCCAATAGCCCTGCATTGTCCGCTGTAAGCTCTAAAGAGAGACCACCTGCCTCTTCAGTTGTTACCCGTTCTAGCATATGCTACGATACCTCGTCTACTTCGTGTAATTCCGCGGCGGGACCACCAGGCTGGTGATGGGTACGGATATAGAGGACGGCGCGCTCTGAAAGCCCGGCGGCGCTGGCGAGATCGGCGCCGACATCCGCATGATACCAGGCGTAGCTGAGGGAAAGGCGCCAATTTGGTATGTTGGGATGTGGGGTGCCCGATTGGGAATGCGGGCGACCCAAGCCCAACCAGGGCGACCACAAGGGATCGCCCCTACTATGCTCCGAAGCCGCTGTCCAGGCCCGTTCGTCCATGGTTGGGGCGATCCCTTGTGGTTGCCTTCTCGAGGCTGCACCCTCATTTCCACCAGGGCTGTCATTCGCCAACACAGTCCAAGGGTCCACTCCCCTAAGGGGACGTGGGCGACCCAAGGGTCCCCTCCCTTCTTCCTCTCCTCCCCCGCCCCTACGGGTTATCGGTCCTTTTTCGGGATAGGTGACGAGGCGCGTTAAGAGTCGCGGGGCGAGCTTCTTGCCGAGCACGATCGCGGGGCGTGTCCAGAAGGGGACGCGGCCCTGTGCTTTACCAACGTCATGCAAGAGGGCGGCTGCCAGCATATCCTTATCTTTACAGTCGCGTGCTATAAGTCGACGGCACACGCGTAAAGAGTGCTGTTGATCGGCCGGTGACATGGTACGAAAGAGCGAGAGCGCGGCAGCAGTCGGTAGTAGCGCCGCCACCTCTTGATAGTCTTGCTCGGTCAGGGGAGCGACGAAGCCCAGCTGCTCTCGTACCTGAGCGAGACGATATCCAACGTTATGAAAACGGGAACGGGAATATGTACTCATCATAACTTATTTAACGTAGAGGGATGTTGTACAGGTAGAGATGATAGATGTCGGTAGTAGGCAATGACCCGGAAGCCACCTCGACGATCTTCATGCCGCCCCTCCATATATAATATGGCAGTTGGAAAAGGGGGAAACTCGCCAGACCGGGACCGGCAAACTGGGCCAGGAAGGGCAGCAGGAAGAAGATGGCCAGGATTATCAGCGGCCCATAAGGGGCGGATTTAGCATACTGTACGGCCTGGCGGCTGGGCAGAAGCGTATAGAGAATTTGATAGCCATCGAGCGGATACAGCGGAATAATATTGAAGATGGCCAGGCAGATATTCACAACGGCAAAGACAAGCAGGAATTGCGGGATACGTATCAAAAAGGGTTCGACGTACAGCGAAGCCGGAATGAAACGCACAATTAGCGCGAACACAAGGCCGATCAACAGGCTAAAAACTGGGCCAGCAATGGCGACCAGCAGCACGCCGGTATTGGCTCCCACACGCATTTTCCAGGGGTCGGCTTTGACAGGTTTACCCCAACCGAGCCCTACAGGGATGCCTGGTTGAAAGGCCAGGATAACACACATCAGCGTCCCGAGTGGATCGATATGCGCAGGGATGCTCAAGCTCAGGCGCCCTTCGGCGCGAGGAGTCCTATCACCTAGCCAGGAGGCCATCAATGCGTGACCACATTCGTGCAGCGGTATGGCGAACAAAAACGAGATGATAACCATCAATGCCAGCAGAACATTTATTGCCATTTTTTGAGTCCTCTCAGTTAGTTTGTGGTGTTAGAAGATCGATCTCCATGCCTTCACAGGCGGAACGGGTATGAGTAAATTGTTTTTGCGCCTCCGCCTCCATAGCGTCCAATTTTGCATCGTCATAGGTTGGTTCATGGTGAAATAATACCAGAGCATGTACACCTGCCGCAGATGCTACACCCGTGGCCATTTCAATATTACTATGACCAAAACCCTGTTTCGCTTTTAGATAATCCTCAGTGGTATATTGGGCATCGTGTATCAGCAGGTCTGCTCCTTCCGCGAACGCCAGGAAATCGGGATCGTAGCGCTCGCCCCACTCGACATCAGTGGCATAAACAACACTTCGACCGGCGTACTCTATACGATAGAGTATAGCTCCATTCAACGGGTGGCTCTGTGTATACTTACTATAGACGCACACCTCAGCGTCTTTCGTATCATCCTGGTCAAAGACAATCTCCGCTTTGTTGCCGTAACCATGACGCCAGATAATATACTGGTCATCTTCTATTGTGTGAAAGGCGCGCTGTGACGGTAACTTCCGTATGTCTACTGGGAAATACGGAGGAGACATGATGGGGGTTACAAGCTGCTCGATATTACGGCCTTCCAGTAAGGGACCAAAGAAATCAATAGTGGTTGAACTTTCGAAGAGCGGGGAGAAGAAGGGAAAGCCGTTGAGGTGGTCACCATGAGCATGGGTAATCAACAGCGATAAATGGAGTGGTTTGCCGTTGGTGCGCCGCATGAGATCATCTCCCAGGCGGATTAGCCCGCTGCCCGCATCGAGGATGAGGATATGGGGGCCGACTTGCACTTCGATGCAGGAGGTATTGCCTCCATGGCGTATTGTACCGGGACCAGGGGTAGGATAACTTCCCCTGACGCCCCAGAATCGAACGAGGAAACGCCGTTTATCAGCCATGTAACTAACTCCTGCCACTACCCAATGAAGGCGATGTATGGTTATGGTTGAACCTATTATATCTTGTGGCATCAAGGAGTGCCACTAAGGATGTAGTTTTTAGTGGAGTTGCGGCGTTTCCAGCCTGCGGTTGGCAACGCCACAACTCCACAATGATGGTGTCAGGACGCTGTTGGAATACGCTCATCCAGGAGAAAAGATGCTATTTTACCCTTGATTACGGTAAAATCAAATGCAAATCGCCGAATTCGTGCCAGAGGTAGCGTTCTTGTAGCGCTTCGCGATAGGTGATCTTGAGGTGTTCCAGGCCCGCGAGTGCCTCCAGCATGGAGAGGTGGGTCGCGCATGGTTCGTGCAAGCCGGTGATCATGGCGTTCACGGC
>CATPCK010000661.1 GCA_955652655.1 uncultured Ktedonobacteraceae bacterium
AGAAGCGGTTTTACCTGCTGGTGTCTCTTGAGCTTGAAGTAGCTGACCCTGCACCAGAAACACATACCAGCGTGGTTGGGGTGGATGTGGGGGTACGTTACCTTGCCGTGACTGCCACCACCAAGGGTGATTGCACCTTCCATTCTGGGAAGCGCATTGTTCCCAAAGCCAATCATTACGCACGACTGCGAAAGCGTCTGCAACAGAAAGGCACCCGTTCTGCTCTCCGCCGGTTGGTAGCGGTCAGTGGACGGGAGAGACGGTTGAAAGCCGACGCCAATCATGTAGTGAGTAAGCGTATCACCCAACGGCACCCTCACGCCATCATCGGCTTGGAGGACTTGACGCACATTCGAGAACGCACCAAGCGCCGCAAAGGGATGCGAGCCAGCAAGAAGCAAAGGAAAGCGAACGCTGCCTACTCCAGGTGGTCCTTTGCGGAACTGCACAGTATGATCGCCTACAAAGCCTTGTTGCATGAGAGTATGGCGGTCAAGGTAGACGCGCACTACACGAGCAAAGCGTGCCCGATCTGCGGGCATACTGTTGATGCGAACCGCCCCAATAAGGGCTTGGTGTTTGTGTGTCAAAACTGTCATTGCACGCTCCATGCTGATCTCGTGGGCGCGAGAAACATTTCGATGCGAACGTTGCTAGTCCGGCATGACTGGACCAGCACGGGGCACTTGTCAGTTGCCCCTGATGTGTCATGCGAGGAAGCCAAAGCGGCACGCCTTTCCAGGTATGCTGAATTGCGGTGGAGCACAGACACAAGCCCCCGTGATTTATCGGGGGGGTATTGACTTACTATACGCTGCATAAACGCGCCCATTATGCTATACTACTACAAACAAATCACGTCCTTTGTGTTATACTACCAACATAGCCAGCGCCCAATCGACAAGGAGGTATTACAATTGCAAGGGTAAGCATCAGGGCAGGCAACCACAATCAAGTAAGGCGAGGATGTCTCGCCTGGAAAGGAGAACCATATAAGTAACAGCTTCTAATGGCGTGCTGCCTGAAAGAGACATCATCTATATACTCGCGCGGAGTAATTGATCGCAACAACCAACAACGCTACCTTTCCTCTCTTTTTCTACAAAGGGAGTTCGAGGGTTCTACAATCATAAGGAGAATCAAAAGGCGGCATCCCAGTAGGCATGGAGGTTCCACAAGAACACTTTCATCCGTAGCGCTTGCAATCTTTATCAACCGTTCATTTATCTAAAGGAGTATTAGACATGGTTCCTGAACAGCGTGAAGCCCTTGATGAAATTATCGTCAAGATTCGTGCCGGACGTATGACACGTCGCACATTCCTCGAACGCGCCGTCGCAATTGGACTGTCCACTACTGTGGCAGGCTCACTGCTCGAGGCGTGTGGTGGTTCTTCGGGGACATCGGGTGGTGGTGGCCAGGCCACGAACGTTGTCTGGCAGAGTGAAAATGATACCTCGGGTACCTACCCGGCAATGGTAGACACCTACAACAAGACCAACAAGGACAATGTCCACGTGACCTGGCGCAATGGTCCATCCAACACCGACCAGATGCTCACCCTCTATGATAATACGCTGCGTGCCCGTAGTGGCAATATTGATGTGATGTCAATAGATGTTGTCTACCCTGCCGAATTTTCCTCCAACGGGTGGACCGTGGACCTCAGCAGCAAGTGGCCCGCGAGCGACCGCGCAAACTACCTTCCCGGGCCAATTAAGTCCTGTACCTACAACGGCCAAATCGCGGCTGCACCACTCCGTACAGACCTGGGAGTGCTCTACTACCGCAAGGACATTGTCTCCACACCTCCAACCACCTTTAACGACCTGACATCCATGGCAAAGAGTAATGCCTCCAAGACCAAGTACGGCTATATCTGGCAAGGATCACAGTACGAGGGGTTGGTATGTGATTTTGTGGAGGTCCTGTACGGCTATGGCGGTGCTATACTCGACCCCACCAATTCAAAGAAAGTTGTCGTCAACAGCCCGGAGGGGGTGCAGGCTCTCACAGAGATGGTAAGCTGGGTCGGGACGATCTCACCTATTTCGATCACCACCTTTAATGAGGAACAATGCCGCCAGGCCTTCCAGAATGGTGACGCCATCTTCATGCGCAACTGGCCGTACGCGTACGCGTTGGGCAACGCCAGCGGTTCAAAGGTCGCCGGCAAGTTTGACATCCATTCCATACCCTATGGCGGAAGCAACACAACCGGGCATTCTGCCGTTGGTGGCTGGAATATGGCCATCAATGCCTACTCCAAGAATACTGATGCATCATGGACTTTTATCAAGTACATGCTCAGTGCACCGGCGCAGAAAGTGTTAGCGATTAAGGGCTCGTTTACACCCGCCTTAAAGAGTGTCTACAACGATCCTGAGGTGCAGTCGAAGCAGCCGCTCTTCACCAAATTGCAGCCCATCCTGCAAAATGCCTTGCCGCGCCCGGTCTCTCCAGTCTACCCGGACCTTTCGAATATCGTTCAGACACACATACACCAGGCGCTCACCAAATCGGTCAGCCCTGCCGACGCGCTTAGTGCTCTCCAGTCTGAATTACAAACGCTCGTATCGAAGTAATGTCTTGTAGCTCTGGCACAGTGTAGTGAAGCCGTGAGGCAGCCTCTGGCAAAGGTTGCCTCATCGGCCTGAACCTCAGGCGGCTCACTTGCTGATACCCTGTCATTTTTGAAGTAGAAAATAGGGAAGGGAAAAAGCGTCATGGCGACTACGACACAAGCGGCTACTCTACCTAAGCGTAAATCACGCTTGCGTGAGCGCTTAGAT
>CATPCK010000662.1 GCA_955652655.1 uncultured Ktedonobacteraceae bacterium
CCCCTACCATGACCACGAAGGCACGGCTCAAGCCCCTTCGTCCAGAGTAGGGGCGACCCTTGTGGTCGCCCTGCTCGGACGAGGGCGGCTGGTTGCACTCGTTGTCTCCTTCGCCAGCAGAGTCCTTTAAGGGCACTCGCGTCCTGTTCCCCTGGCTCCCAGCTTGGAGGAACACGATCGCCTCCCCACCCACGGGCGACCTTCAAGGCCCTCTCCACCACCCTTCATCCGCCCTCGCCCCTACGGAGTTACCACGTCCATTTCGTTAGTTGATGCGTATGAGGGCCGATAAATCGGCTGTGTGCGCGATAAATCGGCACCTACTGTTGTCCGGATTCATTTGTCAATCTGCATAATCTGCCCCCTACTGGATGGACGGACACAGAAGGCAGCATCCTGGCAATCGCTTATCCCCACCGTTTGCGCAGTCTCGGCAGTATTTCCCTGGAATACAGTTGGAGAAACCGTGACTGGTCGTCGCCGGGCGCGTGAAAGATCAGGTGCGTGAAGCCCAGTTCGATGTAATGCCCAACTTGCTCCACATGCTCCTCTGGATCGCTTGACACCAACCAACGACGATGCGCCTGGTCGGCAACCTCCTCGGCCTTTTTCTCCATCTCGCGCGGATCGTGAATGCTCACCTTCTCTTCAGCGGGCAAGGCCAGCGCCGCCCAGATGCGCGTATCCGCCAGCGCCCGCTCTTTGTCTGTGTCGAACGAAACTTTGACCTCGATGGCGCGCTCAATCTTGGAAGGATCGCGTCCCGCTGACTTCGCGCCTTCTTCCAGAGCCGGTAACAGTTGATCGCGGTAGAGCTCGTCACCCTTGCCGGACGTGCAGATGAACCCGTCTGCGACGCTGCCGGCAAATTTCGCAGCGACGGGACCACCAGCGCTGATGTAGATCGGTACCGGCTGATCGGGTTTATCATAAATCGTGGCTTTGAGCGTACGGTAATACTGACCCTCATAGGTCACCAACTCCTCTGACCAGAGGCGGCGAATCAGGTCCACGGCTTCACGTAGCCGGGCCAACCGCTCTTTTGCCGAGGGCCACTCTTTGGCGGTCACAGCGACCTCGTTGAGTGACTCGCCAGATCCGAGGCCGAGGATCATACGGCCAGGATAGAGCGCTCCCAGTGTTCCAAATGCCTGGGCGACTATGGCTGGTTGGTAGCGGAACGTGGGGGCCAACACGCTCGTCCCCAGCATCACGCGCTTCGTGCGTTCACCCGCCGCCCCCAGCCACGAGAGCGCAAAGGGGGCGTGCCCGTTGGTATGCCGCCACGGCTGGAAATGGTCGCTGATCCAGACACTGTCAAACCCGCACTCCTCGGCCTCTATTGTAAAGTCCAGGAGTTGCCGGGGGCCGAATTGCTCCGCCGATGCTTTATATCCGAGTCTTAATGGGTGTGTTGCCATGTTTTTTTCTTTCCTTTCGGGAGTTTCTATCGTCTCTTGCTATTGTACGGCAAGAGATTGGCATTGTGTCAAATGACAGATAATCCTGTGGAGCAACTGAGAAGGTATCCCCGAACAATGAGGACCGATTCTGGTCGCTTTCAGTGATAGACTTGCTGTGATCTCGTGCGTTCTAGACGCAATCCAGCTTTGGGTAATGACATCTCTTGCTCCACGTTTTATACTGTTTTCTAGAAAGTTATGGAACTGAATATGACGATAGGATGGGCAAAGCATGGCAAAAACAGCAGTTGGACCACACATGCGTGAAAAAGAAGCTATTCCTGACATTGATATCTACTGCGGCTCAGCCACGCCCGAACTGGCACGACTTGTTGCTGAGCGGCTTGGACGCCCTCTGGGAAGACGCAACGTGGATCATTTCGCCGATGGAGAATGCCATGTCCAAATCCAGGAAAGCGTGCGAGGGCGAGATATCTATATTGTGCAATCGACCTGTTCCCCGGTGAACGAACATCTTATGGAACTCCTGGTGATGATTGATGCGTTTCGTCGCGCCTCAGCCAATCGCATCACTGCCATTGTTCCCTACTATGGGTATTCACGTCAGGAAAAGAAGTCGACTGGCCGGGAGCCGATCACCGCGAAATTGGTGGCCAACCTCCTCACCACAGCAGGGGCGAATCGTGTAGTAGCAATCGACCTACATTCACCTGCCATTCAAGGCTTCTTTGACATAGAGATGATTCACCTGACGGCCATGCCGTTGCTCGTCAATCACTTACGCACTCATATCGATGTACACAATGCAGTGCTTGTGACACCAGATACAGGGCGAGTAAAAGTCGCGGAAAAGTACGCGAACCTGCTCAATGTGCCGCTGGTCGTGATGCATAAACGACGAAGCGGTGAGCGTGGGGAGGGAGTTGAAGTGAGTGTGGTTGTCGGCTCAGTTGAGGGAAAACGCCCGATCATTGTTGATGATATCGTTGCGACAGGTAGTACCATCATTACCTGCGCCAAAGCCCTGCTGGATGCTGGAGCGTTGCCGAACATGACGGTCGCTGTGATGCATGGAGTATTGAGTCCTGCTGCTGAAGAGCGATTAGCCATGCCTGAGATTACACAGATCGTCACGACCGACACGATTCCAATCCATACGCCATCTCTTCTGCAGAAGACGGTGGTGATTTCTGTTGCTGATCTGCTTGCTGAGGCAATATTACGCTTGCATCAAGGGCGCTCGATCAGCGAGCTCTTCCGCAATGTGGATGAGGAGTTTCCAGTCTGATTGAAACGAACGGCAACTCCGTGTATCCGCAATTCTGATTACTCTTCTGTTTCTTCTTTCTCTTCCTGGGGTGGTCGAATATTGTACAGTTGGAAGAACGAATTCATCATTTTCTGGTAGTGCTCCAGCGATGAGGCCCAAAAATTCAGGTAGTTTTCACCTGTTTCAGTGATCGAATAGACACGACGAGCCGGCCCTCCCTCCGAGGTATCCCACCTGGAACTTACCATGCCATCTTTCTCCATTTGCCGCAACGTCCGGTAGAACGTTCCCGCGTTCATAGTGCTCAGGCCAAATGTTGCCATTTTTTCCATCAACTCATAACCGTAGGAACTCCACTGTCGTAACATCAAGAGGAGTACTGGTACCAGCCAGTTTTTTGACCAGGCCTCAGTTGCGGCATTGCGTGGTTCTTTTTCTATGTTCTTGTCTGTCATTTCGTACCATGTATACTCAAACTCGAGTTGGGGTTGCTGCTGGTTCTCTGTCATCCCTTCGCTTCTCTCAGAGCCTGCCCTGAGAGAAGCGAAGGGATGACAGCTGTGCGGAAGTTCACGCCTCTGGGAGCAAGCCCCGCCACTCCATTTCAGTCATCAAAACAGGACGGTTAAAACACTAGTATATGCATTTTACATA
>CATPCK010000663.1 GCA_955652655.1 uncultured Ktedonobacteraceae bacterium
AATATACCGTGTAAAGGTAAAGCAAGTAGTATCATATAGTTAATAACAATATGGTCTTATAAAACCTTTCACAATTAAGATATTCTTTTGGAGCTAACTTTAATTGGAAATATGAAAGACATGTGAATAAGTGGAAGTAGGTGGGTGCAGGCCTTTCAAGGAGATCACAATTGTCAGGGACAGGGAATAATAGTGGCAAAAAGATAACTAATTTCCCCGGTTCTACTCCTAGCTCCCCTTCGGCTACACAGCCCAAATCCCAGGGAAGATCCATAGGCCGTAGAAGAAGTCCACCTTGGTGGCTGGTAGTCGCCATAATCCTTATTTATGCAACATCACTTGTTGTTGGAGGCTATTTTGCCATCATAACTTCAAATATCTATGTTATGATAGTTGTCCTTGGTATGGCGTCTATCCCCATATTTTCGGTTGTTAAGTATTACTTCGGCTCACCTGGAAACACCCACACAGCACTATTTGCTTTCATATTGGAATTGATAAAAGCTATCAAGGGACATTAACTAGGCTGATCCGTTTTGTTACTACATTTAAGGAACGCAGCGCTAGGGACAACACCCTTTCTAAAGACAGCATTATATTGGAGAGAACCCTTTTTCCCGGTTCATCCGCAATAAGATGTCAAATCAGGTGTCAAAGACCTGCTTGTATAGAGCGAAGCACCTCTAGAAGCCATGTTATCTCATCAACAAGACGATATGTATTCTATCACACCCCAGCAAAAACCGCTACTAACACCTGAGCTTGATTTATGACATAAATCCATGTACTCTTGATATGGAATTCCAAGAAGCCATCAATAGTAGTTGAGCAGAGTGTTGACATGCCACGAGAGTACATTAAGGGGAACTGTCTATGCAAACGAAAGACTCCACTATTGAAACCACACTATCGTTGTTACAAGACCTGTTCGATTTTTATCACCCCCGCGATTTCGCTGTTCGTTTATGGGATGGCACCGTCTGGCCTGCCGACGAAGGCCAACCCACTCACTTCACGCTTGTCTTACAACACCCCGGTGCGCTCCGCGCGATGTTTCTACCACCTGGCGAACTGGCGCTAGGAGAAGCCTATATCTATAACGATTATGATATCGAGGGTGGTTTCGAACATGTTTTTGGCCTGGCAGATCGTTTCCTCTCCCACCCCTGGGGCAGCGTGGAGATGGAACGTTTTGGCTCTCGCCTCCTCAGTCTTCCCGACACGAGCCGGGTTGCCGCCACTAACCGTTCCGCCGATCCAAAAATCCAGGGTGAGTTGCATACCCGCGAGACAGACCGCGAGTCCGCAGCCTACATCTACGACCTGCCCAACAGTTTCTATCAGCTCTTCCTGGATCGCTCCATGCAATATAGCTGCGCCTACTATGCGAGCCCCGAAGACGGTATCGACGCAGCTCAGGCACGCAAGATCGATTATGTGTGCCACAAGCTGCGCTTGCGACCTGGAGAGCGCGTTTTAGACATCGGTTGCGGCTGGGGAGGATTTCTCATTCACGCGGTAAGGCAGTATAGTGTCGAGGGACTGGGTGTCACACTCAGTGTCAACCAGGTGAACTATGCTGGCCAGCGCTTCCGCGAGGAAGGCATTGAAAACCGCTGCCACGTTGAGCTTCGTGATTACCGCGATGTAGCAGGTCAGGGTATTTACGATAAAATATATTCAGCGGGCATGGTCGAGCAGGTAGGCGATGCGATGCTGCCTGCTTACTTCAAGCAGGCGTGGCAACTGCTGCGTCCAGGCGGCATCTTCCTTGTTCACGGCATCGCCATTCACTCTACAGCCCCTATCAATCCCTCGCCAAGTTTCGTTCGCCGCTATGTCTACCCGAATGGAGACATTGTTCCGATCAGCACAACCCTCAAAATTGCGGAGTCGTACGGCTTTGAGGTACGCGACGTGGAAAACCTCAGAGAGCATTATGTTTACACGCTGCGCGATTGGGTACGCCGCTTGGAAGAGAAGGCGGACGAAGCAAGGAAGCTTGTAGGTGATGTGATGTATCGCATCTGGCGCATCTCGAATGCAGCGTCCATGTACTACTTCACGATCGGCAACACGCACCTCTATCAGACACTGCTTGTCAAAACAGATCACGGAAAGAGTGGTTTGCCTTTAACCCGTGCTGACTGGTACGCATAACAACTCCTCTCCCCCTCGCAGCGCAAGTTGCACTATGCGGCTTTGCACTACGAGGGGTATTGTCAACTTTATTTTCCTCTTGATGAGCTTTCCCTACTACAGCACTGTTTGATCGCATCAAACCCGTTTTCTGAATGGGGTGCTATACCAATCCTCCCTTGTCAACGGCATTCCACTCCTTCCCCCATCGGGCTTCACCAACAACGTCTGATGAATACCAATCCTCCCCAACTTAAACTGATGAATCGACGACGACATATACAACCGCCAGATTCGATACGTCACCTCATCCGTAATCCTCCTAATCTCCTCCGCATGCTCCTCCAACAAACGCACCCAATGCCGCAACGTATACACATAATGCTCCCGCAAACTCTCCACATCCCGCACCTCAAAACCACTCATCTCAGCTGCCCTCAGCACCATATGCACAGGAAACAACTCCCCGCTAGGAAACACATAGCGATGAATAAACGTCGGCTCCGGTGCAACAGGTGCCAGCGTATGCATCGAAATGGCATGATTAAGGAAAACACCTCCAGGACGTAACAACTCCCACGCCTGCTGAAAGTACGT
>CATPCK010000664.1 GCA_955652655.1 uncultured Ktedonobacteraceae bacterium
GCTTCATGTGAACCATGCTGGACTGCAGCGGTCCATCGTCGGCCGGCCCCAGCTCCCAGCCGAACGCCTCCGAGTAGAACTTGCGCAGCGCGCTCGGATCGCGCCCCAGGACCTCGAAATGGACGACCGGATTCCGCACTTGATTCTTCATGACGCTAGCCTGCGCCGGCATATATGACAACCTCTGTCATCATCAGCGACTAATCTGGAAACGGGCCCTCCTCTGCGCTGACATCAGGCAGTAACACAAGCCTGGGAACGTGAGCGAGTGCCGCTACACGTCGCGGTAATCAAAAACTAGAGAGGAGTTGCGACTATGAAGGTCGTCCGCCTCGCGACCGTGACTGCGTCCATCGTGAGTCTATTGGTGTTCGTACAACCAGCCTCGGCTAGCGCCGTCGCCGCAAACTCAGGCTTCTATGACCACCAGATCATTCAGTGCCAGGCCACTGCAGAAGTCACCTCGTCACCCCACGCGGCCCGGTTGATAGGCAAGGGGAACATCGTCTTCCACATCGTCGACGCCAGTGGCAACATTCCGGCCGTGCAGCTTGCACGCCTTCACGCCGCCCTGCCCAACGACCCTTCAGGGGGCAACGTGCTCGACTTCATTCCAACCGAGATCGGCTATTCAGGCGGTGTTGGAATCTGCAGATCTTCCATTGGAACCCCGGAGTGACCCCGGTGGAGCTGAGTAAGGACGACGATATCTTCGCTGCCGTCGCGGCCGGGCAGGGGACGCTCGAGTTAACGTCGACCCTAGGGCGATGTTCGGTGATCGACTTCGCCGCCCTGCGCTAATGGTCTGAGAAAGTTGACACGGGAAGTCCCAGCCGCAACGATCGGCGCCGGAGTGTGAACCGGCCACCCGAGTGCGCCCTTCTCCTGGTTCAACACAATGTCGTTTGGGCGGAGGCCACTGCCTCCGCCACGTTTTTCTTGACGAGGCACAATCCTCTCATCGAATCGCCGTGTTCGCCTGGATGGACGCTCGCTTTGAGATCCGCATGATCGCGCCAGGAGCCTGACTCGATGCGGGTCTCGCGGTTGCTGCGTAGCGTCCGAGGGCGGATAGCGCTCGCCTCGCTCGCGGCCTCAGGGCTCGCGCTCGGCGTCGAGGCGGTCGGAGTCCAGGGCGTGGGCGCCGCCACATTTCAACGCTTGATGGTTGAGCACGGCGCCAGTGCCGAGCTAGCTCACGGTATGTTCGACGAATCGGTGACGAAAGTCGTGATCGTCACGACACTGCTGGCCTTACTGGCTTCCTTGGGGTTGGCGATCGTACTGGCCCAGGCTGTGACGCGGCCCTTGGACGGGGTTGCTCGTGCAGCCCGCCGCCTGGCAGAGGGGAACTATGGCGTTAGGGTGGACCGACCTGCAGCCCCCGAGTTGGCGTCCCTCGCCGACTCGTTCAACCAGATGGCGGCGGGACTGGAAGATCAGGAGCGGCTGCGGCGCGACCTGATCAGCAACTTCGCGCACGAGCTGCGGACGCCCTTGACCAATCTCAAGGGATACCTGCAGGCGCTTCGAGACGGGGTCATGCCGACCAGCACGGAGGTCTTCGCCTCACTCGACCAGGAGGTGGATCGCCTCTACAGGCTTTCGCTCTCACTGGACGAGCTCGGGATCGGCGGGTCACCCGCGGCGCCCTCCGGAGTCGGCACCATCGACCTCGGACAGGTCGTCGAAGCCGCATTGAAGCTCTCGTATCCGAGCTTTGACCGTCGCAGTATCAGAGTCGAGCTGACTTTGCCCGCTGAGCTACGCGTTTTGGCCAACCCGGACCACATCGCACAGGTATTGCTCAATCTGTTCCAGAACGCCGCCCGTTACACGCCCGAAGGTGGCTCCGTGTCGATTCGTGCCGAGGTCGACGACGGGTCAGTCGTGGTCAGCGTCATCAACAGCGGTGAGGGCATCCCGGCGGTCGACCTACCCCACGTTTTCGAGCGCTTTTACCGTGTCGAGAAATCGCGAGACCGGTCTCGGGGCGGGGCGGGGATCGGCCTGGCGGTGGTCAAGCAGCTCATCGACGCGACGGGTGGCCGGGTTGGAGTCGAGTCGGGCCATGGTCAGACCAGATTCTGGTTCAGCCTCCCAACCTGACCGAAGCCGGCGAGCGCCCCGGGTCGAGCAGCAATCCACTCATAGTGCCTGGGGTTTGGGGAGCGGTGCGGCTCGATAACCGGCTCCGCGTACCGTGCTTATGTAACGCGGCGCCTCGACATCGTCACCGAGCTTGGTCCTGATCCGTTTGATGGCGACATCAATAGCCCGGCCGGTGGCCTCTCCGCCCGGCCCGTAGACAGTCTCCACAAGATGCTCGCGCGAGAGCACCCTGCCGTTGGCCCGGATCAGGGTCACGATCAGACGGAACTCGAGGTCACTCAAGGCGACGATGCGCCCAGCGGATAGGACTTCCCGCCTCTCGAGGTCGATCTGCAGGTCGCCGTGATGCAAGGCCTCGGTGGGCAGGTCCCCCGGCGAGCTTCGACGCA
>CATPCK010000665.1 GCA_955652655.1 uncultured Ktedonobacteraceae bacterium
CGGGAAAACGGCGTTTCTCCCTCCTTCACTTGACGCCTCTCGGGCAGGGGCAAGCTCTGCCCGTACATGTCAGGGGTTTCGCTCTCGTTGGGGTGAAGTATGCCGGAGAGAACCTGCCATGCCTGCTACGCCCATGCCGATCTTTATCAGGTATGCTTATGCCGATGGTGCCTTCGTGGATCGCCTGGAAGCTGAAACGAGGGCGTTGCGCGTATCTGCAACGCCCTCTTCCTGTTTTCAACGCAAGCGCCGGCAGCATAGAGTCATCGTGCTTTGCTCAAACGACTACGCTAGTCGCGGTGCTTACTCCCATTATTATCAACCACGTTCCACAAACTACTGGAGTTCCCACCACCGTTCCCGCCGAATAAGACGGGATTACCAGCCGAGGAGGCGCTACCACTAGCTGCAAGGCCAGTGGTGAAGGTATCCATCGGTTCAGCACAATTGTCGGGTACGTCTGAGCAGTTCGTACCACTGGTTGGGGTGGAAGCAGTTGCGAAGACGCCGTGTGCTAGATTATCCGAACCATACGAAGTGGAGATATAATCGCCAACCATGCGTCCCTGGGTCGTAGTAGCTGTCCAACCAGTGGGCATCCCACTGATGATGGTCTGTGGGGTACTCCAGGTGCTGCCCGCGTTCGTCGAGGAAATGAAGCCAACACTCAATTGTGTGCTGCCAGATGGGTAGAAGTAATAGGTCAACCCAAGCTGAGCCGTACCCCCTGAGGTTGTCTTGTTGACGGCAAGGCCAGGAATGAAATGATCAATGCCACTGTTGGTCGCATCAATCGGTACTCGACTCACGGCAGACCAGGAGGTACCGGTGCTATTGAGCGAATGACTGATGACCAGATCATTTGTTTTACAAGAACGACGAAAGCGACAGTCAGCCCAGGCAACATAGACGGTACCCGCACCATCAATCTCGGCTGAGGGGAGCGGACCTTCGCGCAGGCTCCCTGCCACGGTATGATGCCTGATCGTTGCAATGGTGGTTATCGCACTCCAACTTGCACCGCCATTCGTTGAATTAAAAGCACCCACAGCGGTCTCGTTGGCGTTATCAATCGGCACAATCACGGTGCCATCCGGGCGCACAACGGGTTGTCCCCCGATGACCCCACTTCCATCGGTTGCCGGGGCGCTCCATGTCTGACCACCATCAGAAGAGGTACTCATCTGGAGAAGGTTGCCGGCCCCATGATTATCCCATTCTGTGTAACAGTGGCCGTAGAAGGGACTCGTCGCCGTATCGTCACAAACGATCCAGTTCTTATCCAGATCGCTCCCCGTAGCTGTCGTGAAGGGAGCACCCCACGTGAGACCATCCGTTGAACGGCTGGTTACAACGCTATTGCCGTGAACGCCACCTGCTTCCAAAAGCGTTAACGATGAGATAAGCCAGACTCCATGCCTTGCATCATAGGCTACTGAAGGATCGGTGGCGCGATCATTAGGACCGCTACCTGCGTATTTAGTGATCCCGGGGAGGAGGCCACTTGTCCACGAAGTTCCATTATTCGTTGACGTAGCAAAGCCAGTGACGCAACTGCCTCCATCAGAAATACGTCCTACTTGGAAAGTGGCGACAATGGTCGAACCATTCGAGTACGTGTCCGGTTCCACTTCGGTGTGATGGTTTGTGAGGGCTGAGGCCTTACAAGTAGCCTGTGTGAAAGGATCTGTACTGATATGTACCGTGGCAGCATAGGCAACAAGCGCGGGAAAAGCTACAAGGGCGAGCAAAATAGTGACGGTAAGCGCGGGGATGGCACGGGTTCGCCATCGGAGTCGAGAAATAAAGGACGGCATTGTTCCTCCTAACAAAGTGAGCTGACGGCGACAGTGGACGATACAGTGGGATAGCTTTACAATGTGAACGAGTCTACAAGCAGAGTAATAGTGATGGCCTTATGATAACATGAGATATTTGGGTTTGTCAATTGTTGTAAACGTCAAGAGATTCTTTCTTTGTTTAGTGTAGTGTAGAGGTTGATTCATGATGTTGAACAATAGGAGAAAAGGAGTGAAGAGTGCGCCAGCAGGGAATAACATGCCTTTGCCTCTGTGTTACAAATAGGTGATGGTAAGTTACTTACTTTTATTTAGAAGCATCTCATAGCCTGACGCAGGGGCAGCCAGGAAGAGGCTATCTGAGCGTATGCTGTGAACATATAGGGGAGGCGGGTAGAAAAGATATCTGCCCCTCCAAACGTAGACAATGACCAGAAATGGAGATACCCTTTATGCAACAACAACCGACACATCTGACTCCAACTTCGATCCACCCTGATACCCACATCGGCCCTGTAACGCTGCGAGTCGCCGACCTTGAGCGTTCGCTCGCCTTCTATGAGAAGGTGTTGGGCTTCCGGCCCATTGAGCGATCTGCAGGAACGGTCACGCTCGGCGCACAGGATGGCGTGCCGCTGCTCGTATTACGGGAGCTGCTCAACGCGCCTCCGCAGCCATACCGCTCTACAGGGCTGTACCACGTCGCCATCCTTCTTCCAAGCCGACCCGACCTCGGACGCGCGCTGTTGCGCCTCGCGGAGGCTGGCTTAGAGATCGGGCAGGGCGATCATCTCGTCAGCGAGGCCCTCTACATCTCCGATCCTGACGGCAACGGCCTTGAAATC
>CATPCK010000666.1 GCA_955652655.1 uncultured Ktedonobacteraceae bacterium
AATGGTGTAATTGCCTTGATTCGTTTTCCATTATCCGCAGGTGGATCAGTCGGTCTGTCTGAAGCAATATGATCTCCGTTCCTCGCTTCATTCTCACCACGGGTGGTATTTTGTAAAGGGAGGCTTTGACTACTCATTTTCATTCAGCTATTCTGCATAACATTGTTGCATGTAACAATACCGGGAGCGTTACTGTACCAGTATAGCAAAGTATGCGGCGTTCGTCCATTAATTCATCAGCTAAATGATCACTTTTAGGACTTTAAGTAAGCTGCCAAATAGAGAGGATGGTGATCCTGTTCACCATCCCCTCTATTTGGCAGCTTACTTATTTCGTCAACTCTGAGACAAACTGCTGGAACACATGTAAGTGGTGGTCGATATCGGCCTGCGAGTGCTGAATGGAAACCGTCCACTGATCATCAAACCCTGGCGGAAAGAGGATACCGCGATTTGCCAGGAAAAGCCAATACGCATAGGAGAGATGCATATCAATATCCCACCAGGCACGATAGTTACGCGCGCGCTCATAACGGAACATGGCACAACCCTTCGCGCCAATCTGGGCCACATGCATGGGCATATCATATTCCTCAATGATGCCCACATATCCCTCTCCCAGCTGCTTCGAGAGGCCAATAGCATGGGCATGAGCCTCTGGCGTGAAAATCTGCGTCAGCGTGACCAGACCAGCACGCATTGACATAGGGTTACCATTGAATGTCCCTAGATGCAATACCTCCTCGTGGTTAATGTGGCGCATGACCTCTTCTCGGCCGCCGAAAACGCCGATAGGCAAACCGCCACCAATTGATTTAGCAAGACAGATAAGGTCAGGTTCTACAGGATACAATTCAGTGATACCACCTGGTGCAACCGTGACTCCAGTTTTTACCTCGTCGAAGATGAGCAATACTCCATGACGACGGGTGATTTCACGTACGCTTTCGAGATAACCTTCTTCGGGCAGCATGATACCAACATTCATTAATACTGCTTCGGTGATAACGGCCGCTACCTCGCCTTCGTGCTCTGTCAAAATACGTTCCAGGGCCTCTACATCATTATAGGGGGCAATAATAGTGTTGCTTTTGACGTCAGCGGGTATACCTTTCGAGGCAGGAACGCTATTGGGGCGGCTAGCAGGGCCTGCTGCATCAACCGAAGGCTTGGTACTCATAAGGACGCTGTCATGATGTCCATGATAAGAACCCTCGATTTTGACGATCTTATCACGGCCGACATGAGCTCGTGCCAGGCGCAGAGCATCCATTGTCGCTTCGGTACCAGAGTTACAGAAACGCAACTGCTCGATTGGCGCGAATCGACGCGCTAGTTCCTCTGCCAGGAAAACGGTATCAGGGCACGGCAACGAATAGAGGCTCCCTTTTCCAAGCTGCTCGCGCAAAGCTTCTACCAATACGGGATGTGAGTGACCAACGAGCAGGCTTCCAAAGCCCAGGTGGAAGTCAGCATATTCATTGCCATCATAATCCCAGATGTGACTGCCTTCAGCACGGCTGATGAAAAGCGGATAAGGCGGTACCGCCTGGAACGAACTGGAAACCCCCATTGGCATTGACAATTTCGCGCGTTCGTGAATCTCGTGGGAGCGGGGAGTACGCTTCCTGAACTTCGCTTCCTCGCGGCCGACAATCTCTTCTACAATTTTTGGGTTGATCGTAATCGGTTCCCGAAGCATAATAGCTCCTTTCCTGTTGGGAAGAGGTAATGTTGAAAATAGCATTAAGAAAATGCTTTACAGCACGATATCGGCTGTCTCTTCTATTGTAACCTACAACTGAAGAATTTAGCAATTCTTTGGGGATTTTTCTACGAATTTCTTTATAAAAATGGACTATCACTGCGAAATTCGCAGTGATAGTCCAGATAAATAAACAGTTTGATGTAGTATCTATCAGCGTTTTACCCAGATTTTAGCTGCCGCCGCTTTATTGATACAAAGCTGACGGTTAGCGACCTCCACAATAAAGTTCTCATCCTGTTCACTACCACTTCCACCACTCTGTGTGAGGACAGTTAATTGTGTTTCAGGCGTCAGACCTTTCTCGTGCAGGTAGAGAATGAGGGCCTCTTCGTCCTCGACCACTTCTGAGATACAGAGGATAGAGACTATTTCTCCCTTAGAAACTGAAGATAGACGTATTGCACCCTGATCCTTGAGATAGTTGCGAGCATCTACAACAGAGCCAGGGATAGGGTTGCCATGAGGACAGGTGGTTGGATTGTGTAGAGCCGCGATGACACGAGCCTCTACTGCGCCAGAAATGAAATGTTCCAGGCGGCAGGCTTCTTCGTGCACCTGGTGCCATTGCATCCCCAACATATCAACAAGAAAACGCTCTGTCAATCTATGTCGTCGCAACACAGCTTCAGCGGCCTGGATACCAGCTTCGGTCAGCGTCACCTGGCGTTTGTTATCCATGGCTATATAACCATCGCGTACGAGACGTTTGAGCATTTCTGTCACAGTTGGAGGTGCAACACGAAACTTCTCAGCAAGGCGCGCTCCAATTACCACTTCATCTTCCATGCTCAAGTTATAAACCGTCTCTAAGTATTCTTCGACTGTTGCGCTCAGAGGTTCTTCCGTTTTCATCGCTGTTTCCGTTCTGGTACCGCGCATCTCGACAATGCTACTCAGATTTTATCACCTGACATCTCCCCGTCAAGTAGTACGGCAATAACTACAATGACGCTCCACCCACATAGTGAAGGTGGAGCGTCATTGTAAGTCTCGCATTACTCTCGATTATCTACGTTCCTCGCGATCATAATTCCGTGCTCAACACGCCCTCCAAAGGGTGTGCGTGCGGCGTATTCCTCATCAATATCGAACAGAGCGAGAGCTTTATGGTCCTTGCGGCCATAAAGCTCTCGCTCTGTTGTGAGATAACTGTTATACAATAGGCGCTCAGTCGCTAAGCATCGAGCGTCGTAATATCGCCGACGGGTTCACCAAGTTCTCTGGCACGGACAACGCGGCGCATAATTTTGCCGGAGCGAGTTTTGGGTAAGCTTGGCACAAATTCAAGCTCGTCTGGCGTAGCCAGTGGGCCAACCACAGTACGAACATGTTTTTTGAGCTCCAGCGCCAGGGACTCTGTAGCCTCAACACCATTTTTGAGGATAACAAACACCTTGACGCGCTCGCCTTTTATCTCATCCGGCTTGCCGATTGCCGCAACTTCTGCAACCGCAGGATGGCTGACCAGGCTTGACTCGATCTCCATAGAACCCAGGCGGTGTCCACTGACCTTGATCACATCATCCACGCGACCTTGAATACGGAAGTAGCCCATCTTATCCATTGTCGCAGCGTCACCTGCAAAGTACACACCAGGGATCGTATCCCAATAGGTCTGGTAACGTTCAGGCTCGCCAAAAATCGTGCGCATCTGGGCTGGCCACGGATGGCGAATGATCAAAAACCCACCATGTTCCGGACCGACAGGTTTGCCATCCTTATTTACCACATCAGCTTCTATGGTAGGGAGCGGTCGACTTGCGCTTCCAGGCTTGAGCGGCAATATGGGTGTTGGGCTAATCAGGATCATACCGGTCTCGGTCTGCCACCAGGTATCAACAATGGGCAATTCGTTGCGACCGATGTTCTTGCGATACCACATCCATGCCTCTGGATTGATCGGTTCGCCAACGGTACCAAGAATACGTAAGCTTGACAGGTCGTGCTTGGCAGGTAATTCTTCTCCAAAGCGCATCAAACTACGAATAGCAGTAGGAGCAGTATAGATGATGTTTACCTTGTACTTCTCGACAATACCCCAGAAGCGGTCAGCGGCAGGGTAGGTCGGTATGCCCTCAAACAGGACAATACTCGCCGCATTCGTCATTGGGCCATAAATAGTGTAGCTATGGCCCGTCACCCAACCAACGTCGGCAGTACACCAGAAAACATCGCTCGGTTTGATATCAAACACGAATTTAGTGGTAGCATGGCAGCCTACCGCATAGCCGCCATGGACGTGTACAACTCCCTTTGGCTTGCCAGTACTACCGCTGGTGTAGAGAATGTAGAGCATATCCTCGCTGTCCATCGGTTCGCAAGGTACAACGGTATCCTCGGGAACATCCTGCAGCAATACATCCAGATACATATCGCGGCCCTTAGTCATAGGTACTTCAAGCCCCGTATGCCGTTGGACAATCACCTTTTCAATAGTAGGAGTCTCGGCAACAGCTTCGTCGGCAATTTTCTTGAGCTCAATAACTTTTCCACCGCGATAGCCGCCATCGGCAGTGATGACTATCTTGGCGTTACAGTCATTCATGCGGTCGCGCAGAGAACTGGCTGCAAACCCTCCAAACACTACCATGTGTGGAGCCCCCAGGCGTGCGCATGCTAGCACTGACGCCACCATTTCAGGGATCATCGGCATATATATCGCCACACGATCGCCCTTCTTCACGCCCAAATTTTGTAGCACCTTCGCCACCCGGTTCGTCAGGACGTACATCTCTTTATACGTGTAAGCGCGGCTTGAGCCATCGTCACCTTCCCAGTAAAATGCTACTTTGTCCTGTATAGGGGTACCCATGTACCTGTCCAGGCAGTTATAGGCGATGTTAAACTTGCCATCCGAAAACCACTTGAAGAAGGGCTTGTCTGTCCATTCAAAGGTCGACTTCCACGGTTCAAACCAGTGCAGATCTTTCGCCATATCGTCCCAAAATTCGAAACGATTCGCTATTGACCACCGGTAGAATGCCTCGTAATCATCGAAGCCTTTAGACTTCATATATGCGGTGATGTTCGCATTCTTTACAATATCTTCGGGTGGTGGAAATAACCGATCTTCAATGAGGATGTTGTCGGTATGCTCGAAACTGAGATTGCTGCTCATGCCAGGTTGTCCTCCTAACTCTGCTCTAAAAATACTACTTCATGTAAAAGTCACCATTGACGTTGAGCATCAGACCCGTGATGTAGTTGCCATCCACAACCAGGTAGCGGACGGCACGAGCTATTTCTTGGGGAATGCCAACCGGATTTGTTTTAATAGTACTTGATGTACTTACGAATGTCAACTAAAAGCAGAACAAAGCAGGCTCTCATGGGTAGTTGCCCATGAGAGCCTGCTTTGTTCTCTAATACAGAGA
>CATPCK010000667.1 GCA_955652655.1 uncultured Ktedonobacteraceae bacterium
CAGTCTCGCCGCCCATCCCTGGCCGCAAGGTGTGGAGGTGCGTGTGCGCATGGGAATGCACACTGGCGAACCGCAACTCTCCGCCGAGGGCTACGTTGGTATGGATGTGCATCATACTGCTCGTATCATGAGCTCTGCGCATGGTGGCCAGGTGCTGCTCTCACAGACCACGCGGGACCTGGTGGAGCATGACTTGCCGGAGGGCGTGAGTCTGCGGGACCTGGGTGAGTATCGTCTCAAAGATATCGAACGACCCGGTCGCCTCTTTCAACTGGTCATCGAGGGCTTACCCACCGACTTCCCGCCTCTCAAAACCCTTACCAATCACCTGCATAACCTGCCTGTCCAGCCCACGTCATTCATTGGGCGTGAGAAGGAGGTGGCAACGGTTTGTAGCCTGCTGCGCCGGGAGAATATTCGCCTGCTCACACTTACAGGAACGGCGGGCGTCGGTAAAACTCGTCTGGGCTTACAAGCGGCGACAAACCTGGCGGCTTTTTTCCCCGCTGGGGTCTTCTTTGTCCCATTGGCTTCTGTGAACAATGCTGCATCGGTCGTGCCTGCCATTGCCCAGGTGTTAGACGTGGCTGAAGCTGGAGATCAACTTCTGCTCGAGCGACTAAAAGCCTCCCTCCGGGAGAAGCAGGCACTCCTGGTGTTGGATAACTTTGAGCAGGTGCTGGATGCTGCCCTCATTGTAGCGGAATTACTCGCCGCTTGCCCGGTGCTCAAAGTACTTGTTACGAGTCGAGCAGTGCTTCATGTGCAGGCGGAACACGAATGTAACGTGCCCCCTCTTGCTTTGCCCGATCCCACGCGCCTACCAGACCTGGCGGCGCTTTCACGCTACGCGGCAGTAGCTCTTTTCGTCCAACGAGCACAGGCGGCCAGGCCCGATTTTCGGGTGACCAGTGCAAATGCGGCGGCGGTAGTGGAAATTTGCGTGCACCTGGATGGATTGCCCCTCGCAATCGAACTGGCCGCGGCGCGCACGAAGTATTTCCCGCCGCAGGTATTGCTCTCGCGGCTGGAGCAGGGATTGGCTATCCTGGAGAGTGGAGCGCGTGATCTGCCAGTACGACAGCGAACGCTCCGTGGAGCAATAGCCTGGAGCTACGACTTACTGGCGGGAGAAGAGCAGAAGTTGTTCAGAAGGCTTGCTGTTTTTGTTGGCGGCTGTACGCTTGAAGCGGCTGAGCAAGTGTGCTCGATGGCGGGAGAGATTGCTAGTGACATCCTGGGTTTGCTCGAGGCCCTGGTAGATAAGAGCCTGTTGCGGCAGGAGGAACAGGGAGAAGGTAGGATACGCTACGGGATGTTGCAGACGCTGCGCGAATATGGCTTGGAGCGCTTAGAGGAAGCGGGAGAGTTGGAGACGACCCGCGCTACCCATGCAGCATGCTACCTGGCCCGTGCCGAAGAGACAGCGCCGAATCTGCTTGGCGCTGAGGCGGCGTGGTGGCTTGATTGCCTGGAACAGGAGCATGAGAATCTGCGGACTGCGCTCTGGTGGATGTTGGAACGAGCTGAGAAGAGCAAAGCATTGGCAGAGCAGGCTCTGCGACTCTGCGCCGCCCTCTTGAATTTTTGGGAGGTACGTGGTTATTTCAGGGAAGGGCAGTCCTTCCTTGAACGCGCCCTGGCGACAAGCACAAATGTCACGACGACTGTACGCGTGGAAGCGATCTACGGCGCGGGCTTTCTAGCTCTCGTGCAGGGTGATGACGCCCGGGCGGAGGTGCTGCTGGAGGAAAGCCTGGCTCTGTACCGCAGCATTGGCAACAAAGCGGGTTTGGCAAAATCCCTGAGCATTCTGGGGAGTCTCGCTGGCGAGCGGAACAGGTATGGCATGGCTCGTACCCTGTTAGAGGAAGCCCTGGCACTCTACCGCGAGCTGGAAGATCAGAATGGGATAGCATACACGCGCGAACACCTGGCCCAGTTTTTGACCTCTCAAGGCGACTACACCCGCGCTCGCACGCTGCTCGAAGAGAATCTCTTGCTCTACAGCGCCCTGGGCGAGCCGTATAGGAGCGCTTACGCGCTCTTCGACCTGGCTCGTGTCTTTTTCCTCTCTCGCAATAATGATCAAGCGAAGACCTACGCCATGGCGGAAGAGAGCCTGTCGCTCTTCCAGGAAGTGGGAAACAGGAGGCTCATCGCTTATCTCCAGTGTCTGTTAGGAGAGATCCTCTTGCAGCAAGGTGATCCTGCCAGGGCCCGCGAGTATTGTGAGAAGGGCCTGGCGATCTTCACGGAACTGGAGTATCGCGTTGGCATTGCCGAATCACATATGAGCCTGGCGCGCGTGCAGGCGTTCCAGGGTGACCACGCGGCGGCCCGTGCGCACTACGAAGAGGGCTGGAGGCTGCTCAAAGAGAGAGACGCCAAAGAGCTAAGATCTGCATGTTTAGAGGGCCTGGGGATAGTAGTTGCACTGCAAGGGGCGCCAGTATGGGCGGCACGACTCTGGGGGACCGCAGCGGCCACCCGCGCTGCCATTGGCGCTCCCATGCCCCCCGTCTACCGCGTCTCCTATGTGCAGGCCGTGGCTGCTGCCCGCTCCAGCATCGGCGAGGAGGCGTTCGCGGCAGCATGGGCAGAAGGACGCGCTATGCC
>CATPCK010000668.1 GCA_955652655.1 uncultured Ktedonobacteraceae bacterium
GTAGATGAAAGTTCGAGAAGTAAATAAAATTAAATAAGCCGACGGTTGGTATCAGATTAAAATGGAAGGTGATCACAGGCAATATAAACATTCTACCAAGAAAGGCCGCGTTACTGTAGCCGGACACCTTAGAAATGAGGTTCCTCCTGGTACCTTATCAAGTATCTACAAGCAAGCACAGATAGAGAGGAGAAAATAAGATGCATCGTTTTCTCGTTATCATTGAAAAAGGTAATCAAAGCTACGGCGCCTATTCTCCTGATTTACCCGGATGCGTTGCGCTAGGGGATACCATAGAAGAGGTTGAGAAAAACATGCGCGAAGCAATCGCCATGCATATTCAGGGAATGATAGAGGATCAGGAGCCAATTCCTATACCCCGAACTACTGCTGAATATATAGAAATTGCTATTCCTGATTCGGCTGCTTAATTTCTTCACAAAGACGAGCATCATACCTTTTTCTGACCTATGGTCAACCTTATCTTCCTCTTCGAGGCCAGGAAGGCCGCGATAAACCTCTCCTGGTAGGTTTCGCACCCTGTGCTGGCTCTGGTATTGGCTCCCTGGAACGCGTCATCTCCCAGGTCGTGCTAAAGAAGAGGATCCACCCCCAGGCAAGCACTGGTAAACCAATCGTCATCAGGGCCAGGCCAGGCCAGGAAGGCTGGAAGAGCCAGAAGTAACAGCTTAGTAGTGCGCCCGCGGTGAGCAACATAGCCAACAGAATGGTGCGTCCACCAACCGAACACAGCGAAAGTGCCAATGGCACGAGCACATACCAGGGCCAGTATGTGGGCATCAAGGCCAGCAGTGCAAGCGATACCCAACTACTAAAGAGCACTACCAGCTCGACAGTATCGGCCAGCCAGCAGCCGAGGAGCAACAAAGAGCCCACTACTACAACAGCGATAATCGTCCAATGGTGAGGAACGATCAGCCAGGCAAACACCGGCGGCAATGTTACCGGCAGATTGATGAGTGCGGCGTCAAGCGAATTGACCGCGTTGTCCTGTAGAAAAACATGCTGCATAGAGGTAAACAAGCCTGCCAGGCCCCAGCCCGACCAGTAAGGCGCGTAAGCCAGTAGTATGACCAGCACAGATTCGCCGGCCACCGACAACCACCAGAAGGCGCGTCTTCCAGAGGATAAGGTGCGAGCCTCTTTCAGCAACAGGCAGAAGAAAAGCGGCAGTAATAGCAGTATCAACATATTGATGAGCACTGCCAGGAGCATCAAAACCCAGCCAAGAATAGGCGATTTGCGTTGAAAGAAGAGGATCGCCAGTAAAATGAAGAGGACAACTATGACATCCAGGTGCATGCCATTGATGCTCAGCAGCAGTACCAGCGGATTCCAACCATAGAGTAATGTGCCTGAAATGCGCATCTCTGGCTTTAGCTTTGCTACAATAATCCAGATGAGTACTGTGTTGATAAGATGCGCCACCAGGCCTAGACCGCGAAAGAGCAGGAGAACATTCGCGATACTATCGCGCGCCAGCAGCACTATCGGAATACACAGGTCCATCCAGACGGGACCAGGCGCCATCACACTTTGCGCTCCTCCGGAAATACCCTTCTGCAATGGCTCGTGCGGGAAAGCAATCAGAGAGACGACGTACGGGTTCACGTGATAGACGGTAACCAGGTGTCCATATATGCCATAGAGGAACATATCCTGCGACAGGATAGGGGGAGCAAATAAATAGGTCAAAGCAAAGATAGCCGTCAGCACGATAATGGTGCTGAACAGGACGCTGTTATCGGTGCGCGAAAGCCGTTCCCGTAAAACGCGGCTTCCAATACGGCCAGCGATAAGGGTGATTACGAACGCCAATGCGCTCAGCAATAAGAGCAAGTTTACGTTGCCACCCGCACCTCCATTCGATAGGGCAAACGCGGGAATATGCGCCACCAATTGCACCAGGGCAGGCATAGTCGTTGTCCAGTAGAGGTGTGGCAGCCACGGTAAAAGGCCCAGCAGCGCCTGCTTAGCTGCATCCTCCCTGCTGGTAGCTTCCGCGAGTAGGGGATAGGTGGCGAGTAGGAGCACCTCCAGCAATAACCCCAGGCCAATGAACGCTAACAGGGCCCGTCGTCCATAATTGGGACGCCTGTCAGGAGAGGTTGGCGGCTCGATCGGATATTGCTGTGAACGTACAGGAACGGGCGCCGTTGGCAAGGTAGCGCCAGGCAGTGCGGGCTGCGTCCTCCTGGAGCGCGGTGGGTAGAAGCTTCGATCTTTACTGCCTGGACGCTGCTGCATATTTCTCACCAACCAGGGGGACAAGGGCCGCTTCCCTTGTCGGGGTATCCCCCGATACACTTCTTATTCTAAATTGATTGTTCTTTATAGTATCAGGCATAGAGCAATTACTGTCAATGAGCTTTTAAGCTTTTACTGCTGTTATAAAAAACGTAAAACACTTTCCGCTTTTCCACCTCTGCGCTGTATAAAAAGAATAAGAAGCTGAATAAGTTAACCTTAGCTCTATTGTCAGACATGGCGAAGAATGCTATAATAGCGTGGTGTTTGAAGCAACCCGCTACTATCGTGGGACAATACACGCTGAGGCCGCACAGTTTTAGCGGCAACTGTTTTATTCCGCATCGGCATGTAGCCGGTGTTCCACCTGCCCTGGCAGTCGCTGAGGAAAGCGAGGAAGGCATTACCAGTAAAGAAAGGTAAGCCCTCAACTCACCTTACATCTCAGCAGTAAATCTGTCCAGGTGCAAACCCAAAGGAAGGAGGTGGCTTCGTGAGACGAGATTACGAACTTGGATTCATTCTCAACCCCGAAGTCAACGAAGAGCAAACACGGGCAATTTTAGACCGTGTCGAACAGGTCGTCGCTAATTATAACGGCCAGATTGTCAGGATTAATCAATGGGGGCGGCGTCGCCTTGGATACCCCATTGAACATCACCGCGACGGCTTTTATGTATTCATAGACATGATTCTGACCCCTGAGACGGTAATCGAACTCGATCGTACACTCAAGGTTTCGGAAGAGGTTCTGCGGCACTTAATTAAAAGGCGCGATCCGAAAACTGTTCAGAAGGAACGCGAGGCTCGTGCAGCCGCCGCCGCAGCAGCTGCAGCTACTGCACCCGCTCCCGCAGCTCCTGACACAGAAGCGGCAGCGGAAGATGAGATGGCAGTACCTGCCGGCGATTTCCCCGCCGGGCAAGAGGCAGAAATCCCCTCTGGCTTGTCCGTTGAGGATATCGAAGATGTCCCACCCGCCCTGGAGGACGAGGAAACCATCGAAGCCTAGTTAGTTGAAATACGTTTGGGTCGGTTCGTCTGATCTCTGCGGTAGAGAAGAGTTGAGGCAGTGATTTTCACTTCGAAAGGATCTTGAACCATGCTAAACAAAATTATGTTGATCGGCAATCTCGGAAAAGACCCCGAGATGAACTACACGCAGAGTGGCACTGCTCTTACAAAGTTCTCACTTGCCGTTAGCCGCTCTTATAAGACAAGTTCCGGCGAAAAGCGCGAAGAAACAGAGTGGTTTAATATCGTTGCGTGGGACAAGCTTGCGGAATTGTGCAATCAATATCTGCATAAAGGCTCAAAAGCCTATATCGAGGGTCGTGTATCACAGCGCAAATATACAGATAAAAATGGTATTGAGCGTTACGCCTTCGATGTAGTGGCCAGTGACATGGAAATGCTCACGCCAAAATCAGCACAGAGTAGTAGTTCAGACTTTTTAGCAGGGAATGCAGACGATTCCGACCCTCTTGGAGATTTAGAAGATCACCCCTTCTAAACTCGATATTGAGGAGAACAATCCGTGCAAAGA
>CATPCK010000669.1 GCA_955652655.1 uncultured Ktedonobacteraceae bacterium
GGTCAACTCCAATTCTTGCAGCCACTTGATGTTTCTGAAACCATACCAGCCCGGCAGAAGTGCTCGCACTGGTGCGCCATGCGATTGTGTCAGTGTTTCACCATTCATTGCATAGGCTAATAATGCGGCCTCAGGCGAGAGGTCCGCGAACGCGAACGGCTCATCGTACTCATCTGCGGCATGAAATACAATCGTGTTGGCATTCGCCATTGGCCGTGCGAGTGATAGCAACGTGGAGATACGAACTCCAGACCAGAGAGCAGTACTCATGAGGTGACCATCTATAGGATTATCTACGCAGCGCAACGTGGCATAGAGGTCGGTGCGCGGTAAAGACAGCAATTGTGAATAGGACAAGGTCAGTGGATTGTCCACCAGGCCCGTAATGCGTAAAGCCCAGTTCTCCGCTAATTGTATTGGGTCCGTAGTATTTTTACTATTCACATAGAAATGCGGCACGGGAGTCACCTCTGCCTCCACTCCATCTACTGGAAAACCTGGCTGGCGTGGCCCTGGCGGTGTAAAAGGAAAGAGCCGGCGTACCTTGTTGCCCAGAGAAAATACCTCTACAGCCAGCGTACTCCATACCTCGTAGGTCGAAAGAGTCAAGAGACCAACTGTGACGAGAGGAGTCCCTAAAAGTGCACGCAGTACTTTTCGGCGGCCAGCTATGCTATCTACAGGACGCCGCCATGTGCGCGTCCAGAGTAATATAGGTGAGAAAAGTACCCCCGCCAACACTGCTGCTATAGCGCTGATCGGCGTCATAGCAGCGCTTCCCAGCCAGATGCCGGCTCCAACAGCCGTTGCGGCTACCGAAACCCAGCGCAAACGCTTCCTAAATTGCGGCTTTGAATCAAATAAAGGTGGTGCCAAAATACCTACCAGGCCAGCCAGAGGCATAATCAAGGCAATAGCGCCGACCAGTGCCAGCGGGCGAGCAAACGGTCCGAACAGGTTCAACACCATATTTGCAAACGGCACTGGAGTATAGGCATAAATAATTTCAATCACCGGCTCCATACATGACGGCTGCCCAAAAGCGGCGCTGAGGAGAAAGGCAGGAAAAAGTGCCAGGGGAACAGCCCATACCCCTGCTTCGTAGCGTCTGTTTATATCTGGCCAGTTCATGTAACGATATGCCTTTACCAAACCGCGCCGTAAAGCCCCTGCATTCATGCACGGGGATATCAGGCGCGCTGCCCGCAGGCAGTCCCTTTCTTGATGCTATACTGTCTAGTTCTACAGGAACATACCTGTCAATTTATACAGGTAAAAGGCTAGTCACATTATCAGTGACAGATGTTCTCATTAGTGACACACTTCTGCTTAGTTTCGTAGCACACTCACAACGGAATAGTGTTTCGCTGGGTTCTGTCGTAAACCGCTTCGACGGGTAAAAACACTAGTGTGATTTGTATTGTGTGCAGTTCGCTTGAGCATGGCAGCGCATACCACCTCTATGTGAGAACTGAAACACTTCTAGATTGCAGTGGGACAACACTGCATCGGTGCGAAACCGTAGAAGCCCTCGCCTTCAGCCGTAGGGAGTTGTCACAATCCCATTTCTTATTTTTACTACTATAGGTGCTACGTCAATGGGAAGATAAAAGCAGCGTTCTCTCTTTGCACTTTGTGCTATACTACAACATCGGATTGGGTTGGGTAAGGAAAAACTCCTGAGAAGAACTCCTAAGGAGAGAACGATATGACCAGCGAACAGCATTTACCACTAGCGGGTAAAGTCGCCTTAATCACGGGCAGCAGCCAGGGTATTGGCCTGGCAACTGCACAACGTCTTGCAAGGAATGGGGCCGATATCGTCATTAACTATCGTAGTAATGCCACAGGTGCCGAGGTCGCTAAAGCCACTATCGAAGAATTAGGAAGGCGTTGCGTTGCTATAAAGGCTGACGTCAGCCAGGAAGAGGATGTTGCTCGGCTCTTCGCGGAAGCAAATCAATCACTTAGCGCTATCACCATTCTTGTTAACAACGCGGGAACCACGCGTGACAAACTTATACTACAGATGACACTTGCCGACTTTGAGCATGTGATCGATAGTAACTTGCGCTCAGCATTCCTCTGTACAAGAGCCGCTCTCCGGGGAATGATGAAGGCACGCTGGGGACGTATCGTCAATGTCTCATCCGTCGCGGGCCTGCTAGGGTCGACGGGCCAGGCAAACTATGCAGCATCGAAAGCGGCCATCATAGCACTAACCCTCAGTACCGCACGCGAAATGGCCAGCCGCAATATTACCGCCAATGCTATCGCCCCGGGCTTCATACCAACGGAACTGACCTCTTCGCTGTCAGAGCAACAGCGCGATTTCATTCTTAGCTCTACACCGCTAGGTCGCTTTGGCAGCACTGAGGAAGTAGCAGCAGCTATCAGTTTCCTTTGCTCTCCAGAAGCAGGTTACATAACGGGACAGGTCCTCTGTGTCGATGGCGGTATGGCAATCCATATCTAACTACATGATAAAGAAGTGAAACAAAATGGGAGATTCTGGTCTCTAAAACGATAAACTATCTAACGTTAAAGGAGGTATGCATCGATGGGGTTGACGGAAACAGAGGAAACCAACAAATTCACATTTGAGGCATTCGCAGCACACCCATTTTACACAGAAGTCAATCGTACCCTGGTACAGCAGGCTCTTGCCCACCTCTCATCTCGACCAATTGAAAATCCAATCACAATTGTAGACATGGCCTGTGGAACAGGTGCTGTCACGCGGCTGATCGCGGAGGAAATGGCACACCAGGGAAGACAGGTACACCTTATCGGCGTAGATCCATCCGCGGAGGCTCTGCGACATGCCCAGAAAGGCATGGAAGGCATTGGCGTGAAAGCAGAATTCATCCAGGGAGATGCGGATGACCTTCCTAGCATCGTCCACGATGTAGACATGGCTTTCTTTTGCAATGCCATCCACCTTGTTCCCGACAAAAACTCAGCATTTCAACGCATGGCGTCAATACTCGCTCCTGGTGGCATCTTTGCTTGTAACAGCGCTTTCTATGAGGGCACCTATGTCGTAGGAACCGAACGATTTTATCGACTATGGACACGGCGCGCAGTTAGCTGGTTACGTAAAGAACATCCAGATGTACACTTGTCACGCGAAGCGAAGGCGATAGCTATGCAATGGCTAACACCAGAGGAATATGTTGATTCGCTCAAGCAAACTGGTTTCAATAAGGTCGAAACGACGAACCAGGATGTTCTTATCTCGTTAGATGCCTGGAGAGATCTGGGTCAATACTGGCTCTTCATTGAAGGCGCTCTGCCGGGAGTCCCCCTGGCGCTCGGGGCTTCAGCGCTCGAAAATGCAGTTTACCAGGCCGGGCAGGAATTGGGCCTGACAGAAGTAGCGCGCACCTGGTTACAAATCATTGCAACAAAGGCATAAGAACACTGGAACCCTCCTTTGTGTTACAATAAATACACAAGGGTCTCTGCTGAGAGCTACCTTGAAGCAATCATAATAATCCTTGTTTCATAGGAGTCAACGCGCATGCAATGGGCTGTCGCTATAGCTGCATTTCTCGCCTCCGCCGTTGAATTTGTCGAGGCATTTACCATCGTTCTTGTAGTTGGAGTAACTATTAACTGGCGCAGTGCGTTAGCAGGCGCTTTTGCAGCTGCGGCTACCCTTGCCCTGATTGTTGCCACGCTTGGAGTGGCACTGGTTCGATATGTACCCATCGACGTTTTACGCCTCGTCGTGGGGATCATTCTCATACTTTTCGGTCTGAAATGGCTCAAAAAGGCTATCCTGCGCTACAGTGGACTCAAGGCCATCCACGATGAAGAGGCGATATTTGAAGAGACGCGGGCCGAATTGCGCGCACGTGGTGAAATAATCACTCCCCGCTTTGAACCCTTCGGAGTAATTCTCTCCTACAAATCCGTCCTCCTCGAAGGACTTGAAGTCGCTTTCATCGTGATTACCTTCGGCAGCAGTTCAGCAACGAACGTATGTAACAATGTCTGCGGCATTAACTCGGCGGCAATCGGGGCAGCCGTTGCCGGGGTATTGGTGATCATTGCCGGGGCGGTGATACGCGCGCCACTGACGAAAGTACCAGAAAATACGCTGAAGTTCGTGGTGGGTATAATGCTGGCCTCATTTGGTACCTTCTGGGCGGGTGAAGGATTCCTTGTGAGCTGGCCTGGCGCAGATGCCTTTATCCTCGTCCTGGTAGTCATCTACCTCCTGGCCTCTTTTCTACTGGTTACATACCTCAAGTCATACAAACAGCGCCGCCTGGCCTCGTCCGAAGCAGGCACTATCTCACCAGTTTCAGCAGAGAAGCACGAGGAGGTGCATCCATGAAAGTAATCAAAGCCATCTACAACTTTCTTGTTGGAGATATGATCATCCTGGTTGGTATTCTTCTCGTCGTGCTTCTGCTGGCTTTAATTGCTAACGTCGCGGCCTTGTCACCGCTTCGAGTAATATCAGGCCCCATTCTAATTATTGCGGTACTCGGCGTGCTCACCGCTACCCTCTTACGCGAGGCAAGAGCGCAAAAGTAGAGCCTATTCTTCACCGCTACATTGAGAAGAAAAGAGTTGGTTGGAGCGCATAGTGTTTTTCCAACCAACTCTTTTTATGTATTTACTGGAAATCAACGTCCTTCACATCAACCGCTCCAATTGATGTACTTGCTATACCTATATACTCTCATGCTATATATCTCGATAGATGAAAAACATCTCAACCCTTGAGATGGATAAAAGTAGATAAAAATCTTACTGAGAGTAGTTTAAAAATGATGGGAGAAACACCTTTGATAGGTTCAACAGGCTTTAGCATGGAACGCCTGGCATTAGCCGCGGCAGGTATTGGATTAATCGTAGCAGGCTCCAGGCTGTTACAGCGTAAACGCGCGGACTTACAAGGACAGGTGGTACTAATCACCGGTAGTTCGCGCGGTTTAGGGTTAGCTCTCGCTGAAGAATTCGCTCAAAAGGGAGCGCGATTGGTGATCTGTGCGCGAAATACCCGAGAGCTTGAACAGGCGCGGCACATGCTTGCCCAGCAGGGGACGGAAGTTCTGGCCATCCAGTGTGACGTTACCGATCGTGAGCAAGTTCGGCAAATGATAGATCATGCTACAGAACATTACGGACAGGTAGACGTTCTGGTCAACAATGCAGGCATTATCTCGGCGGGACCGCTGCAAACGCTGACACAGGAAGATTTTACAGAGTCAATGGATATCATTTTCTGGGGCACATACAATACAACGATGGAAACATTACCCCAGATGCTGCAAAGAAAAAACGGGCGAATCACTAATATAGCCTCCATTGGCGGTAAAGTGAGTGTGCCACACCTGCTTCCATACGCAAGCGCAAAATTTGCGGTTGTCGGCTTTTCGGAGGGTCTGCACGCCGAACTGGCTAAAGATGGCATCGCAGTAGTTACTGTCGCGCCTGGTCTGATGCGCACTGGTTCACATATCAATGCGTTCATGAAAGGCAGTAAACACCGGGAAGAGTATACAGCGTTTACGTTGCTTGATACGCTACCATTCACTTCGATAAGTGCCAGAAGAGCCGCGCGACAGATTGTTTCCGCAACTCAACGAGGGAGCGCAGAAGTCATTATTAGCGTACAAGCGCAGCTCCTGGCGCGTTTTCATGGCCTATTTCCTGGGATTACCGCAGATATCCTGGGGGTGACTGATCGCCTCTTGCCAAGTAGCCAGGGGCAAGGCACAGATCGTTATAGTGGAAAAGAAAGCGAAACAGCAGTGACCAGGTCGTTCTTAACAGCACTAGGTCAGAAAGCAGTAAAAACATATAACCAGACCACTGTCTGAGGGTTGCAATATCGGGAAGAAGCAGGGGTCCGGGAGTCGGCCGCACTGTTTATGACGTCAGGGCTGTTGCAAGGTCGGGCATCACATGCGTGAAAGTGGGATTGCAAAGGGCGGCCAGCCCTTTGACTGGGGGTTCGGGAGCTGTGCCCCCGATCTTCTCTCTCCCTTCCTGCCGCCGAAGGCGGCAAAAAACGACCTTGCAACAGCCCTGTATGACGTTCAACATAGTTGACGTTAGTTTAACAAACTGCTAAGATAGGTCACAAAAAGTGCTTTTAGAGCTATTTTAGCAGTAAGGCTAACAATATGCAGCAACAATCAGAGACATGGCGAAGTTTGCTGAAAACAATCATCAGCGACCCTCACGAAAAGCAGCGTCTGGCAGAAGAATTGGGCATCAAACCAATCACTTTGAGTCGTTGGGCGAGCAGTGAATCAGATCCGCGCCCACAAAACCTGCGCCACCTTCTCATTGCTCTCCCCCAACATCGCGAACAGATGTTGGAGTTGATCAGGGAAGAGACAGGCTTTGAGGAATTTACTAATGCAGGTTTTGACGACTCATCGATTGATATCCCATCTGCGTTCTATAATCGCGTCTTTACCGCCAGAGCTTCAAACGTCGAGAGCATGCGGTTTTGGTCGCTCAGTAATCTTATTTTGCAACAGGCAATCAGCCAGCTTGATTCTGACCGCCTGGGCATAGCGCTCAACGTGGTGCGCTGCATGACACCTTCACCTATCGATCACAAAGTACATAGCCTGCGTGAAAGTGTTGGGTTTGGCACACATCCCTGGAGCGGAGACCTGGAACAAAGGGCAATGTTTCTCGGCGCAGAATCGCTATGCGGTTACGTCGCCACGCTTTGTCGTCCCGCCGCAAATCAAAACGTTGATGATAAACAAAATCTCATTCCTGCCCATAGGGTAGAACATGAGAAAAGTGCGGCCGTGTACCCCATCTTATTTGCAGGGCGCATAGCAGGCTGTTTACTGGTCTCCAGCACACAATATCATTATTTTATCTCGCAATCTCGCCTGGATCTGATCGAGGACTACGCAAATTTGTTAGCTCTAGCATTTGAACCTGAGGAGTTTTATGAACCACGGGATATCGAACTGCGTGTAATGCCAGACCAGGAAGAGCAGAAGAAACATTTTGCGGACTTTCGCCAGCGCGTGGCTAATACCATGATTGAGGGAGCAAGAAACAAGCGTCCGGTAAACAATCTGCAGGCAGAACAGATTGTCTGGCAACAACTAGAAGATGAATTACTACAACATGCGACACTGCACAAATAACTGCCATGTTTGACGACTTTACTCAATCAATAGATCAGTATTGGACACAAACGAGTATTGGAGGCGGTAAGCTTCGTATCGTTGATTCTGCCTTGCGCATGGAGTTTCCTTCAGCGCAAAGCGGACAATATGTCGATGCACAGATCGACGACTATGCAAGGTTGGCACGTTCGGCTTTCCCATGGAGACCTCCACTACGCATGGAGGTACGTGCACGCTCTTCGTTATCGGCTGCAGTTGCGAACAGCACAGTTGAGAGCGCGAACATATTGCGCGGAACTGCCGGTTTTGGGTTCTGGAACTACCCGTTTTCATTACGCGGGGACATCCTTATGTTGCCAGAATCCATCTGGTTTTTCTACGCCTCACCTCCATCGAACATGGCGCTCGTACCGGATGTACCCGGCTGGGGGTGGAAGGCACAGGTTGTGCATAGTATGCGTTTCTCCGCATTACCAGCTACCGTCCCCACGGCACTCACGGTCGCATGGGCCAGGATGACCGGTACAACACAACCAGCAGCGCGATGGATGCAAAAACTGAGTGGAGCACATGAAGCATTGCTTCCCGTTGAGATGGATGCCTGGCACACCTATACACTGGAATGGCGCTACACGAGAGCTCGTTTCTGGGTCGATGGTGTCCTGGTACTCACTGTCCCGGAACCGCCAACCCGGCCACTAGGGTTCGTCGCATGGCTCGATAACCAGTACGCTGTCGCGACGCCTCGAGGCACCATCCGCTTTGGCTCTGTAGCTAGCGGACCACAATGGTTTGAAATAGACCTGGTCCGGATCGAACCTTTCTGATGATTGAGCTCCGCGAGGCACTAGCGCCAGGAGGAAAGAGATTCTCCTCCTGGCGTTGGTAGTGTACCTACTTTTCAGCAAGGGGCAGCACCTCGTCGATGATACCGTACTCTAACGCTTCGTTGGCGCTCAGGAAGAAATCTCGCTCTGTATCTCGCCTGATGCGTTCGAGAAGCTGGCCGGTATGATGCTCAATGATCTCATTGAGCACATCGCGCGTATGCAGAATCTCGCGAGCCTGGATATCGATATCGGTAGCCTGCCCGCCAATGCCACCTGGTATCAGCGGTTGATGCATATGAATACGGGCATGGGGAAGAGATCGTCTCAACCCCCGGTCACCTGCCATCAGCAGAATAGTACCAAAGCTTGCGGCCATGCCAACACATGTTGTCGAGACCGGGCATGGTAGAATACGCATGGTATCGTAGATGGCTAAACCTGCAGTCACTGAACCACCAGGCGAATTGATATAGACATTGATCTCTCGCTTCCCATCCTCCGCAGCCAGGAACAACAGTTGTGCAACGACAAGGTTTGCCAGCGTCTCCTCGATCTGGCCGTTGACCATAATGATCCGTTCTTTTA
>CATPCK010000670.1 GCA_955652655.1 uncultured Ktedonobacteraceae bacterium
ACATATTTCATTCGAGGGCATGCATTATAGACGCGATATTGCATGGCAAGGATTAAGAGTATCATACAAGGGATAATATATGACTTCACAAGTTATCATCATCATGGGCAGTAAAAGCGATCTCTCTCATGCTCAGTTGGTAGCGAAAACGCTCAAGGCATTAGAGATCAGCTACCAGATGCGCGTCTGTTCCGCGCACAAAGCCACCCGGCGCCTCTTAGAGATACTGCATAGCTACGAGCAGGATGGCCCGCTGGTGTACATCACCATTGCCGGCCGTTCAAACGCCCTTTCGGCGGTTGTAGACGCCAACACGCGCTATCCGGTTATCGCCTGCCCACCCTACAGCGACCGCTATGCCGGTATGGATCTGCTCTCATCGCTGCGTCTGCCGTCGGGTATCGCCTCTCCCACCATTTTAGAGCCGGAGGGCGCAGCTCTGTTAGCAGCAAAAATACTGGCGCTCTCGGATGCACAGCTTCAGCAACGCCTACAAAACTACAAAGAGCGCTTTGTAACAGAACTGGTCACGGCGGACGAAGAGGTGCAGCGAGGATGAGCAGCAGTAATCCGTTTGAAGCGCCTCTTCGCCTTGCTGTCCTGCTATCGGGCAGCGGTAGCAATCTGCAAGCTCTCATCGACGCTATCGAAAGCAAAGAACTTCCAGGCGTTGAGATTGCCCTTGTGGTGAGCAACAATGCCAATGCTTACGGCTTGCAGCGAGCGCTCAAGCATACCCTGCCCTCAGTCTACTTTTCGTGGGAACAGCGTACCGCGCGTACGCAATTGATTGCGCCCAAAAAAGGCGAGATGTCCGAAAGCGAAACACGTCTCACTGCCTTATTACGCCTCTTTCGCGTTGATCTCATTGTCCTGGCTGGCTGGATGCGTATTCTCAGCGCCCCCTTTCTCGAGCAGTTCCCCCAGCGGGTAATCAACCTGCATCCCGCCCTTATGCCCGATGATGGCACAGGTGGTACGTACACCACAATTGACGGTACCACAATTCCCGTCTTTCGCGGACTTCATGCTGTCAGACAGGCCCTCGATGCTGGCGTGAAAGTAACCGGCAGTACGATCCACTATGTGACCCCGGAAGTTGATGCCGGATCTGTCATCTACCGCGAAGAGGTTGCTGTTCAGCCAGGGGACACGGAAGAAAGCCTGCACGAACGGCTGAAAGCTGTTGAGCACCGCCTGGTTGTGGAGGCGGTAAAGATATTGAGGAAAGATGCCACAAGTAAATAAAGTAAACGCTACTACTGCTCTGTCAATTTAGTTTCGATGTCCGAAATGTAGTGGCGGGGCTTGCCCCCGCCATATCCCCGACCTTCAACTATCACAGCTTTCAGCCATGTATAGCATAAAAATGGAAATACCCTGATTTATGTATATGACTGTTTATAATTGTGGAAAGGTTACCCCCCGTTTCCCCTCCATAAACAATAGTTCTGCACCTATTGGTACGAGATAAACGCCCCTGGCTGGAGTCCACGCCAGGCGGCAATGCGCGAAAGTTTGCACTGTCCCGCCTCCCCCCATCGGGTTTGCATGCTCGACCGGGTTAACTGCTCGCTCTTTTTCCAGCGGCAGATTGTTGGCATCCCATCCCTCTAGAACTTTGGCACGAAAACCCCTTACGGCTGTCATTCCATTGGGCGCGGTAAGCGTTGTGCCATCATCTTTCCAATTCGCTGGTACGTTCACATACTGCCTCCTTTCATCATTCACAGTTCGCTGCCCTGAGTTAGAATAATTTAACCACCCTTCACTATTCTACAAGATTGACGTTTAGCCTGAATGGACCTGGCCAAATCTTGATGTGATGCAAGTGAAACAAGTGAAACAAATGAAACAAGTGCGACAAATTTCAGGGCCGACTGCTGCTCGTAGTGTGATAGAATGACCATACAATGAACCTGTGGGCCGAATTTGAAAACCAGCACGCACAAAAAGAAGCTGTGGGACACAAACCAACACGCCGTCTCACTGAACAGGTCGTTCTGTCCAGCTTGCGTGAGTGGTTGCTGCAGGACTATGCCCTTCCCTATTGTCGTTCACTGGCTGCTATGCGTATCTATCGCCGCTGCTATTGGATCGATGGCTGGGGTATCAACACGCGCACAAATAACCGGGATGCCGGTGCAGGAAGTAACTCCGAATCAGAAGCGTCTCAAGTTCTTTCCCCAGTTCTCCAGCCGATAGCCTTGCTCTCTCAGGCCCTGGCCCAGGCAAGTAAGCCAATATCCCTTCATGGCATCGTGCTTGCGCCTGGCGGTAGCAAGCGAAAAGAGAGCAAGGTGGGACAAAATAGCGCTGGGGATGGAGAGGAAAATGCAACGGCCGGGCCACTCAAAGATACATTGGTGTTGCCGCAAGAGAGCGGCATTGTGCGCGGCAGCTGGTTAGATATTTCGCCAGCATTACTCAAAGAAATTGCATCATCCCCGGCCATCTTCTTGCTCAATCCCTTTGGGCAGACAATCTTTACCCATGATGATCTCTTGCCGCTCTACCAGCGTAAAACGGCGCCAACCGAACTCTGCTTTCTCATTCCCCACCAGCAAACAGAGATGCGTTTGATGTCATCGTCTGGTATTCCAGCAGGTGCTGCCGCGTTGACGGCTTTGCTGCGCACAGATCGTTGGAAGGCGTTTCTGCCGCAAGGTGAAGAGACAACGCCTCTCTTAGATGGCGTACTGGGCCTGTTGGTGACGTCCATGCAGCAGCATTTTCTCTGGGTACAACGTATTGCTTTTCAGCTGCAGGTGCGGCCGGCTGTGGTAGAGACTGCCCCTTATACCCTCATCTTTGCCACGCGCAGTAAAGATAGCCTTGCCACTATGAACGATGCGCTCTGTCTCCATCATCGACGCCTGGCTCTACAGAGCCACCGGGGACTATTGGGAGAAGAGTGGTTTGCCGCGCAACAACAGGAGCGCTTCGCGGAGGAACTGCAGCAGCTACGTCAACACATACTGCGCCAGGGAAAGGCGCAGCGTGTACGACGGTGGCCTGATTTACGCCAGCAGTTGCTTCCCGCCTGCTTTGGTCAATTTACTCTCAACGATTATGACGAGGTTATCATCGCATTGTTAGAGCAAGGAGATGTACGCTGCGAATGGAGGCGCAGGCCAGTAGGGGAAGAGAGCCAGAGAGTGCCAGGGAACGAAGATACATTACTCTGGCGATGAGCAGCGAATGAATAACCCCTCCCTTGCAAAAAAGAGATATTACTAGGGGGAAACGCTGGGCATGGGGAATCCCAGTCGTTTTAGTAATACCTCTCAGTATAGAAACGTTGGGCTTAGGTGATTGGTGGCATAAAATGGCAAAGAAATACTAAAAATGAATAATCTTGAAACGAAAGCGAACGTATGCCTACATATACATTTTTATTTATATAATACCTTCAACATATTCATGAGGGTGAAAGGCTCTCTTTTCTACAGAGTTTATCGAGGAGCTCATTAACCCTTGTGGTCGCCCTGTCAGGAAAACACATTGCACTACCATATTGTTTCGCAAACGGGTATAATGATGAGAAATAAAAAGAGATAAACACAACTATTACTCCAACCCCCCGTCGCAAACAAAAAGGGAGAACAGAAACAGTGGCACGAAAGAACAAATCTCCAATGGATTCCGACGACGCTTCGGACCACTTTAGCAGTCAGTACGATGAACAGAATTCTCGTCACTACGAAAGCGAGGATCTGGAGACAGATCCTGATGATCAAATGACTTTACCAACAGCTACAACATCCTTTGAACACGAAAACGGGCGTCACGAAGCGGGCAAACGCGACGTTGAACTCTATATTCGCACTTACAACACCCTCCTGCGCAGTTCCGGCGAGATAAACCTGAAGGCGCTGGTGCAGGCGCATTATAATATTGATTCGAGCCTGCATCCTGAAGCGCGGTCACCGTATCCCGATATGTCAGCATTAATCTATAGTGTGCTGCGGCTACCTGCCTCGATTATCCATTGCAATCTGGTGTTGTTAGGACAATCTGAAGAGGTATTCCAGCAGCAAGGATTTCATGTCAATAGATGGGAGGCCGTCACCGCCTCGGCAAGGCGTCGAAAGTGGTTCTATGATGGCGAGGAGACGCTGGCTGTCTACGTTGCCAGCGAGAGCGATATCGAC
>CATPCK010000671.1 GCA_955652655.1 uncultured Ktedonobacteraceae bacterium
CAGCACAGTGCTTTCATGCAAATCTCCTTTATTTATGATTCTTTTTTGCTGCGACCGGATGTCTGCCCTCTGGTTGTCGGGATCTCTCCCGCTTCCATGATTTCCTTAAAGTGGCGCAGGTCTTCACGCACCTGTTGATCAGGCTCTTCGCCAAAGAGCTTCGCGATGAGGCTGCCAACGCGTCCAGCAGGTGGATCATAGGAGAGGACGACCCTGACGACGGTACCGCGTCCGCCTGGCGCGGGTGTAAAATGCACAGAACCGGCGTTGCCTATATCCGCGTTGCCGAGCGAACGCCAGGCGATCAACTCGTTCTCCTTCTCATTAATAATCTCCGCGTCCCAAGCGACGCTCCTACCTGCCGGCGCTTTCGCCACCCAGTGCGAATGAGTATTGTCCGTAACCGTGACGGACTTAAGATGATCCATAAATTGTGGCAAGTTCTCGAAGTTGCGCCAGAAACGATACATTTCCGCGGGCGATTTATCGATGGTGACCGCCCTCTCGACCTTGATTCCCGTGGTGTGCGGTACACTCGTTGCCGCGCCTTCATCCCCCCCGGCCGTGTTGACGCCCAGAGCCTGGTAAACGTAGCTATGCCCGCTTAAGCCGCGATAAATAAAACCTGAGCCAAATAGCGCGAGTAAGGCCCCGCCCCAATTGCGGCGAGTTATGCCATAGAAGGTAAGCAGGCCACCGCTTACGCCAGATGCCCAACGCTCAAGTGGCCCAACGTTTCGGCCGCCTTTCAGGTTAGTCAGGACTGTGCTTATCCTGTTCCCATCATGCTGAATGCTACCGGTTTCTTCTGTTTTTCTCTCTAACTCCGCTTTCGTCAATGCCATATTTTCCTGTTCTCCTCGTGTGGATTGCTTCATAGAAGGGAGTGTTACATTTCAACAAGGATATAACGTTGATCTTCACAAGTCGGTTTCGATTGTTAACCACTAACAACCTGTAAAATTTATTGCCAACAACTTGAAATTTATCACCAAATCTATTGACAAATTTTACTAATATATGCTAATATTACCACGTGGTTAATGATAAACACCAAATCCGAACAGATATTAACCAGGCTTGAGCGAGCGGAGCCTAAACGCAAGCAGGTCGCTACGCCGACAACGCATCATTGAAACATAAGGGTATCCTTCACGGGTACCCCGGCATTTAGAAGAGAGGCATCACTGTTAGATACCTCCATAAAGGAGTACATGCATGCATCAACTGATTACGAAAGACCCTGTGAGTGGTGGTGAGCTGATCGTGACCCGGCTTGAATGTCCCGATAGCGGTATCGTCATCGAGGGACAATTCAGCCTGGGATGGATTGGCCGCCTCTCTCGTGAGCAACTTGATTTTGTCGAGATGCTGGTCAAGTATCGCGGCAACATTCAAAAATTAGCCGCTGAACTAGACGTTGCCTACAATACTGCGCGCAGTCGCCTGGACGAAATTGTAACCGCGCTGGGTGGCGCACCTGAAAACGATGGACGTATTGATCGCCGCGCCATTCTCGACCGCCTTGCCTCTAAAGAGATCAGCGTAGAAGAGGCGATGCGCTTGATGAAGGGTTAAATGGATGGCAGCCTCAACCGATGAGCGCAACCGCATACTGCACCTGATTGAAGCGGGCAAAGTGACAGCTGAAGAAGCCGCACGCTTATTGGATACACTCGATGCGCGGCAAGATCCCATTGACGAACGCAAGCGTAAACGCACAGCGCGGGTGCGTGTAACCAATCTGGCTACCAACCGGCAGAAAGCTACTGTGACCATTCCTGTGAGCCTTATTGAGGTCGGCATGCGCCTGGGAACACGGTTGGTACCACAGATTCGCGGCAGCGCACTCGAAGACCTGCTGCGCGCCATTGAAAGCGGTGCCACTGGCCGGTTGCTTGATCTACAGGACCTGGAAGAGGGCGAACGCGTAGAGATTTTCGCCGAGTAGCGAACAGAGATAGCAATACATATGGAGGATGCAATGGCCCAACAAACATTTTCAGTTGGCAAGGCGCCACGAGTTATCATCACACGCATTGGTGGGGACTTGAGTGTGCGTACCTGGAAAGAACAGGCAATCAGTGTTAAAACTGAGGCCGATAGCAGCGTTGCAGGTATCCACCCGGAGGGTGACACACTCACCATCATCGATTGCGATAGTGATATCGAGCTGATAATGCCTGAAGACGCGGGCATCAAATCATCAAACATCAATGGTGACGTAGCGATTGAGGGGATACGACGAGTCGAATTAGAGAGCATCGCGGGCGATGCTACAATTAAGAATATCAGTGGTGACGCCGGTCAGGAGAACATAAGTGAAGCCGTCGATATAACGAACCTTGGTGGAGACCTGGCCGTTACAAATACCCCCATCCTACGCGTTCGTCACAGTGTTGGCGGTGATGCCGTCCTCAAGGACGTGGCGGTAATAGAGATTGAGACCATTGGTTCCGACCTGGCGGTAACAAGAGCAGAGTCCGTCATGGTCAGCACCGTTGGCGGTGATTTGAAAGCGGAGGAAATAGCGACTGCATTGCGCTGTGGTGTCGTCGGAGGTGACGGAGAAATCAAAGGGAGCGCGCGCACCGGCACCACAATCGGCAATGTTGGCGGCGACCTGAGTGTCAGTGGTGCCGCTTATATACAACTCGGCAACGTTGGCGGCGACTGCTCGCTGCGTGATGTACAGGGTGATGCCGAGCTGGGGTATATCGGCGGTGATGTCAGTTTCAGTGGCATCGGCGGCAATGTGCAGGTCGGTCGCATGGGAGCGGATGCGTCTTTGAAAGGATTACAGGCCAGCATAGAGGTTGGCAGCGTCGGCGGTGACCTTTCGCTGCAGGCCGCTTTTCCGGTCGATAGCCGCGCACGCCTGAACGTCGGCGGCGACGCTGCCGTTGTGTTACCGGACAATCCAAATCTGAGCATTCAAGCCAACGTCGGTGGTGATATCAGTGGTCGTTCTATCATTGCCGGCAGGAGTGGGAAAATGATCAGTCTGAACTACGGGGATGGCGCAGCCCACCTCGAATTGAACGTAGGCGGTGACCTGGCGCTGCGCGGCGGGGGCAATCCGCGCAATTCCAGCAGCACGAGTGGTTCCTGGGGATGGGATGAATTTGGACGTGAGATGTCTAGCTTTGGACTTGAGATGAGCAAGCTAGGCCAGGAATTGAGCCGCGAGATAGCCGCGGCTTTTAGCGAAGCAAGCTGGTCGCAGGGAGCCGATATTGCCGATTCTATTGCCCGCAAAGCGGAGGAACAGGCGCGGCGCGCGCAGCGCAAAGCCGAGGAGCAGGCACGCCGTGCCAATGAGCGAGCGTCTCGTATCAACGTACGTTTCAACGATCGCGAGTGGCGGCTCGACCCTGAGCGGCTGGACCGCATCAAAGAACAGGCACGCCGCGCCGCCTCAGAAGGCATAAGTGGTGCGCTTGAAGCGGTGGAACGAGCCGTGAGCAATCTCGGGGGACCGAAGACACCAACGCCACCAAGGCCGCCAACTCCACCAGCGCCGCCGCACGGTGTGCCGCCAGTGCCGCCACAACCACCCTACTCTGCACAGCAGGGGACGAACCAGGGCGAACAGGGAAGTCAACCATCGGGGAATGGGGATGGGGACGCCAGTGCCACGACATCCCAGCCAGCACCCGAGTATAATCTCGAACAGGAACGCGAGGCCATTCTGCGCATGATCGCAGAGGGGCGCGTCACTCCTGAAGAGGGAGACCTCTTGCTGGAGGCGCTAGGTAGCTAAGTTTTTATTCAGCGCAAGCAGGCGAGCCGCGTTTCATGTGAGAAAACGTGGCTCGCCTGCTTGCGCTGAATATTACTTTCATGCTCTTATCTCACGTTTTCTGGAGCGTGCTTGCGAACAATGCAAAATCTGTTATACTGTAAGATCACCTTTCTCGACCCCTCCTTTTTCACCCCAACCTACTCTAACATCAGCCAGCCAGCAGAGCCAGAAGACAGCACTTTTACCGCTGAGGTAAAACTACCCCAGCGGTCACATTTTTGACCCATTTTTCACAATATACTGTCGTCTACAAACCGCTTGAAACCAACAGTATATGCAAAATCCATGACTTATTTCCCCTTCTTCCGCCGAGACGTTTTTTTCAAGTGAATGTTCGTTACCGGTGAAAATGCCGTATGTACCTTCCGTGCCTCAGAGCTCCCAAAGTCTTTCAGGTAAATCTCTGTCACCTGCACCTGACTATGGCCCATCTCACGCGAAAGCTTGAACACCTCACCGCCACCAGCCAGGTACATCTTAGCATACGTGTGACGAAACACATGAGCAGACACCTTCATACCCTCCATGCCACACCGACGCTGAATACGCTTGATGATTTCATGAACACCCTGCCTGTTCAATGGTCCCTTCCGTCCAAGAAACAACCGAGTCTCGTGTGTATCGGAGGGATGACGATACTTATGAATGTACTTCCACAAAAGCTTCCCGACCTCCGGATGGAGACCTATTTCTCGCTCCCTTCGACCTTTGCCGAACACCTTGATATAGGTATCATGCACATCTGTCACATATAAGGTAGCCACCTCTGAGAGACGCATACCCGTATCGAACAACAGCAACAAGATCACGTAATCACGAAAGCCGTTGTCAGTCGAAGGATCACACGACAACAGCATTTTCTCGACATGTTCGGATGTAAACGTTGGAATAATTCTCTCATCAACATGAGGAATACCAAGACGAGCAACAAGATTTGTTTCGATCAACTCCTCTTTGTAGCACCAATGAAAAAAAGCTTTAAGCACAAGGACGTAGCCTCGTACAGTTGTAGCCGACAACTTTCCCCTACAGCCATACGGCTTCTCAGCATTCAAAAGGTACTGCACACATTGCCGCAAATGCACCACACGAACCTGCTCCAGATCAGTGATGTGACACTCGTGCTCCAACACTTGCAAAATCACACCTATCCGTTGACGATAGGACACTATTGTAAGAGGAGTACGCCTCCGTACTTCGCAATCTATCAAAAAATGGTCGAGTACATCAGTTAGTTTCATAGGCCCTACCCCCTTTTCTCTCATGGCTTGCCAATGGCGAACATCACACACCGAAACAGTATCTTTGACTCCTCTTTTCAGCAATCAACGGGATATACACCTTGCTCCATCGATCAATGCGAGGATGCCCGACCTGGCGAGCCGCTGCATACGCCACCTTTTCAACCCTCTCAACCTCCATCAAGGACACCACCGCTGCATAAGTCCCACTCGCCTGTACACTCCCAACATAGTCAGGGAACAGCGACAGCAAGATACACCATAGCGCCACGTCGTAGGTCTGCGTTGTTCGCTCACACGTCTCTTCATTCATCAGTCACCCGCCTTTCTCACCAATGGCTTGCCATTGACAACCTGTCATCGCATCTACGCCGCTTCCGTGCCATAGAACCAATCCCGCTCATAGGCCCGCTGCCGTTCAAAGCGGATGCGCTTGCGCCTCACCTCTTTGTCAAACTTGCGTGCACGCTTGCCCAGGTAGACCGGTATCCGTTCCCGCAACCACGCGATCATGTAGAGTAAATCCGCTTCCTCACCTGCCTCACCATCACGCCCGAGCCAGGCCGCCATACTGGACAGATACCCCCCAGTTGCCGCTACCGCACGTTCAAGATTCGCCTGGTACTTGCGCTTGCGGATGATGTTTGCTTTGTCTTCCGCCTGCTCTTCCTCC